>JAGOVF010000175.1 GCA_018060885.1 Oligoflexales bacterium
TAAATGTTATCGTTTGTGGCCAGGTAGCTCCACCTCCCACATCTATGTATTCTATCTTATTATTGTGGACAACTTTAATTTTATCATTTGCTGGTGGACTTGTCCATGACACTTGCACTGTATTGACCCGGCGCCTTGCGCGCAGATGGTGTCATCGGCGCGGCGTATGCTGAAAGTGTGCTGAACAATGCTGTTACTACTCCCAACGTGGTTATAGCTTTGATTAAAGAATGTCTACTTGCGATTTTTGACAATATGGATCCAAGTGCTTTCGTACCGTTCATAGGTTCTCCAAAAGTGAATTAGGTTTTAAATTGATTTTTACAGGGGAAAGCGCTAGGAATATGATTATGGATTAAACTCCAGCCCTGTTAGCGCAGGGCACTTTACCCCTCAAACATTTTTGCATGCTTTTTCTTTTTTAATTCATAGAAATCACGCGTGATCTTTTTTTATCTAGTCCCTGCCCTCCTTTTTCATCACCTGATGATAATAGACATGTTGATTTTGTTTCAGCGCTGATTGAAACCAACATATTAATCCACGATGAAATTGGCAAGGTAAGACTCAATAGGAAATGCACTTTTATAGGCTGTTTATACTATTGGATTTGCAGATTTGTAATATACAGAAGTGTAAAGTGGGTTAGCAGAAGTGAAAATCAATGTCAGATTAAGCAGAACAAATTTCTGAATTTTAAAACCCCCCTGCGTCAGGAATGTTGTCGTATAAAATATTAAAAATAATAATCAGAGTTGGCGAAGTTTTAAACTTAAAAAAGTAAAATCTCCTAGGAC
This sequence comes from Oligoflexales bacterium, assembly GCA_018060885.1. Classification (GTDB taxonomy): domain Bacteria; phylum Bdellovibrionota_B; class Oligoflexia; order Oligoflexales; family JAGOVF01; genus JAGOVF01. Next base: position 798 of record JAGOVF010000175.1, read on the forward strand.
AATTAGTTTTTTTAAAAACGATAATCCATCAGAAGAGCAATACCAAAATTCGTGTAGCTAAGTTCTGCGACTTTTTCAAGAGTATAAGTATAGCTTTTAAAATTAAGCTCGGCACCCCAGTTAATTGCGAGGTTCTGACTATTTTCTAGCATGGCTCCGTATTTGAACTCCCATCCTAGAGAAGATTCGACGGCCCGTTGTTTACCATTGATGCCAAAACTTCCGCTCGAAATCGGAATTAATGCGAAGTCATAATAACTATCAAAATGGTAATTTGCGACATTGAGCTTGTCATAAACTCGCGCAAAGCCGCCTGCAATAATTGTATCGCCACCGCCAAATTTTCCGCCATTTATTCCGAAACCTTTATACGCGGCAAGTCCACCAAAGCGATATTTTTGTGCTGAATCAGAGAAAACGGTTGTTTCTCCACTCCAGAAAACGCGCGCTCCTGCGCCTAATCCGGAATAACTTTTCGATGAAGTTGAACCAAACAAAAGGTTAAGATCAACTTCACTTGATAGATCAGAGCTCAATTGGTGCTCAGCACTTGCGCCTAGTTCATTAATAATTAGAGTTGGAAAATCTGCCTTTGCTGAAACAGGTCCACTTGCGTTCCACAAATTAAGTCCTGCTCGTAAGCGTAACTCCTCAAAAATTGGCTTGCTTGATGAAGTTTGTATTTCCCGCTCTTCTTCGGCGCTAACTTCTGGAGTATCTTCCGTCCTTTCTGATTCTTCGGCCTCTTTATTAGTCTTATTTAATTCATCCTTTACTATATTTTTAGGTTCAGGTGGACTTGCCTGCTCGGCCTCATTCGCTGTCTCATCTACAAGTTTTCCATCTTTAATCAGTGGTTTAATATATTCGACATCTTCTTCTGTTTTATATCTTGTTCTTGCATTGAGCTTGTCGACACTGAGCTCTCCCTTCTCCGATTCAGCTGAGCTAGGTGTCTCATGGTCAGTTAAAAATTTTGTCCGACTAGGGATATTTTCTATGAGTGCGGTATCTCCCGGCTCTATAGCTCCAGGATAACTTTGAGCGACAATGAGACCTACAGCTGCTGTGTTTTTTATATCCACAATTTTTACTTTACCGACCAATTCTCTGTAAAATTTTTTCCAAGTTTGATCTGCTCTGTGGCGTTCTGCTATAAAAACACGGTAAATCTCGTATTCCTTGTTCATTTCGAGGCGCTGCCGAGCTCCCCCAGATAAGGTTACGTAGGTATTTTGAATAGATGTGACATACATATCGACGGGTATTCTATTTGCTGTTCGATAGATCAAAGATTCTAGCACGTCACGCATGGTTTTATCATCAAAGGCAAAGAAGACGGCCTTTTCAATTGCACTACTTTCTAGAATAAGAGGTTGTAGCTCTTGGCTAAGAAGCCGAGATGAAAATCTGATAGTTTCGCCATCAATAAGAACATTTAAGCTTAGAAATGCGTTGATTTCATAGTCGCGAATAAGCTCTTCTCTTCCTTGTTTGCTTGACCATAGTTTTGCAACTAAGGAGTCATTAATAACTCTGAATTTTCCTGAAGATCGAACCGCCTTTAAATAGGCTTGGTTAACTCGCTCTGAGAAGTTTAAAAGCAGAGTATCGTTTGTGTCGAAATTCTGCCAATTAGCAGGAATACTTCCCACATTAAGCAAAGAAGTAAGGCGCTCATTAGTATTGCTTTGCGAATAGGCGAATCTGAAGCTAAATAAGTAAATAATAAAAATGTAATAAATAAATTTCATTTTAAAATTCTCAGTCTTGAGCTTTTTCGGTCTTGGTTGAGGTGCCATCGTAACTAATAACGACTTCAGCTTTATCCTTGAGGGTTCGAATGTGAACAGGCCGTCGCCAAATCTTATATAAATTTTTTAGAGTCTCGTTGGCATAATTAGCTTTTAGTCCAATTGAGTCATAGTCGTGTTTGAGCAGTAATTCAGCGCGATTTTTGTAATTTCCATCTACGACATGAATAACTGGTTGCCCAAAATTAGTGAGTTGCTCTAATAACTTAAGTTTAATTTCTTTAAAATTTCTATTGCTAATGACGTATCTTTTTCTTTGTCGGTCATAGTCATAGATAAACATTTTTTGTTTATGTGCAAAGTCTTCATCCAAAAATTCGTCGATAAACGAAATATCATTATGAATGGAACGAACTTCAAACAATTTTTTTCTGCCTAATCCTACACCAGTATCCCATGCGTCGCGCTTTTTTGGGTCGTCACACATAAAGTAGTCGATTCCAAATTGTCCTTTATTCCACCTGTTCTCAACATGGCGTAGGAGCTCAACCCCTAGCTTGTAAGGGTTTAGTTGGCCGCCATGACTGGCGACAACACCCGCATAGTGATCGCAATAATCGACAATTTCAGATGGATTAAGCGGCGTGATTTGTGTCATCATTTTGCTGTGCCAGTAAGTTGCCCAGCCTTCATTTAATATCTTCGTCTGTCCTTGAGGAGCAAAGTAATAGGCTTCATCACGTACGATATCGAGTATTTTTTTCTGCCAAAGATTCATCGGAGCATGTTGTAGTAGAAATTCTAAAACATCCCGTTCAGGTTGAACTGGGAAAGAATCTTCTTTTTTTTGCGCTTGCATCTTTTTTTGCTGATCGAGAAATTCTTTAGGATTGATGTAGGTATCCATATATGATTTTGCGGCAAGCTTGTGTACGGGCTTATCGTGAAAGTCAGTTAAGTCTTCTGGCTTTTTTGGTTTTGGCTTTGCTTTAAAAGGTTTGTAGATATCGATTAAATTTTCTAAAGAAAGACAGACATCGATAAAGTCCTCAACCTGATCTTGACCAACATCATTCACAATGCTGCGAACTGCACTTGCATGGTTGGCCATTTGGTCTAACATTTTTCGATTGGTTTGACTGAACCAATAATTTTTCTTAAAAAAATCACAATGACCGAATACATGAGCGATTACTGTTCTTTGATAAACAGTGCTGTTACCTCGCAATAGATAGGCATAGCAGGGATTGTTGTTAATAACCATTTCGTAAATAATGGAAAGCCCATAGGTATAGCTTTTAGAAATTCTTTCAAACTCCATTCCCCAACGCCAATGTGGATAACGTGTTGGGAATCCTCCGTACGCTGCTATTTCGCTAAGCTGTTTATAATCAACCATTTCGAAAATAGTTGGAAAGAAGTCTAGTCCTGCTGTTTCGGCTTTTTCTTTGAGATCCGCAGCAATTTCTCGAAGTTCTGGCGTTAACGAAGTGTCGTATTGCAATAGCATGCTCTACTTGCCCCTTCCTAGAAACACCTTCAAAGCTCCAATGATTGCGTCTCTGTCTTTAATTTGCGTTAAAGTCACTTTATCGTGTTTGTCGCCAAAATGCTTACTTAAATCACGTAGAAATTGTCCAGAACCATATCTTGATTCGACTTGACCATAGCAAAATAAATTAGATATCGGCAATATTGTGTCATCTAGTATTTTCATGCACTCGTTAGTGTCATTGCCAGACCAATTGTCTCCGTCGGAAAAATGGAAAAGATAAATGTTCCACTCGGCTGGATTGTATTCTTCTTCAATAATTTTAATTGCGAGTTTATATGCTGAGCTAATTAAAGTTCCGCCAGATTCTTTAGTGCGATAAAAAGTTTCTGAATCGACTTCTTTTGCAGTGGCGTCATGTATGATGTAGCGCTTGTCTATGCCGGTGTATTGTTTGGTGAGCCAAATATCTAACCAAAAGCTAGTTAGGCGGACAATTTCTTTTTGCTCTTCGCCCATTGACCCAGAAACATCCATCATATAAATGATGACGGCATTTGCGACTGGTTTATAAGTTACATTGTAGGACCTATACCTTTTGTCTTCTTTAATAGGGATTATTATTGGGAAGTCAGGATTATAGTTTCCAGTCGAGATTGTCCGTTTTAGAGCTTCTTTGTAAGTGCGCTTAAAATGCCTCAGTGATTCAGGTCCCTGACGTAGAATGCCGGTGTATTTGTATTGTTTCGATTCAAGATTCTTTCGGCCTTTGTCTTCTATATTGGGTAGCTCTAGTTCTTCTCCAAGAATATCGGCTAATTCTTGCAGATCAACGTCTACTTCCAAGCTGTGCTGTCCTGGATTCTCGCCAGCTTCACCTTCGCCGGGTTGCGGCTGCCCTTGTACGGGATCGCCTAAATCTCCCTCGCCTTGTCCGACCCCTCCGCCTTGCTGCTGATCGTCGCCGAGTTCGAATTTTGGCAAATCAATTCGCGGCAAAGGTATGGTGATATTTTTTTTGCCTTGGCGTGCAATTAGGTCACCATTCGCGATAAATTTCTTCAACGAAGATTTTATTTTACCGCGAACGATTTTTCTAAATCGATTTAGATCAGATTCCATTTTCATAAATGACGCAACCTAAATTCATCGTTGTTTTAATGCGTCACCACGTGCAAAAATACTTGCAACAAATCCAAGCGCATCAGAAGCACAAATCTCGCAATATCCGTAATTTTTAATCAGGCGATTTTTTACGATATCAATCTTAGCTTGCGCTTCTTGATCAACGATGTTGGAAACTAGGGTGGTCAATTTAATAGTGTCTTTTTGATCTTCGAAGAGTTTAAGCTCCAGTGCGCGGTGTAAACGCTCATTGCCACGGAAATCAAAAGATTTTCCATCGAGTGCAAGCGCACCGATATAGTTCATGATTTCTCGTCTAAAGTCATCTTTGCGGCTCTCGGGAATATCAATCTTATCTTCAATGGAGCGCATGAGTCTTTCATCTGGATCCTCGTCGATTCCAGTGTAGGGATTCTTCACTTTTTCTTTTTGAATGTAGGCTTTCATGCTGTCGATGTAATTTCCGCAGAGCTTTTCAATAGCTCCTTCGTCGGCGGAAATTGCTCTCTGGACTTCGTGTTTTACGATATCTTCGTATTCTTTCTTAACTTCAGAGATATGCTCTTTGTAAGATTTGCGAAGTTCTTCATCGCTTATCAATGAATGGCCTTTGAGACCTGCTTCAAGCTCATTTAAAACAATAAATGGATTTATGCAGCCATCGCCTTTATCGATGACAAGAGCATTAGAAATTTTATCTTGCACGTATCTTGGGCTTATGCCGTCAAGACCTTCGCGAACAGCTTCTTTTCTGAGCTCTTTAATATTATCTTCGGTAAATTGTTGCGTGGTTTTTCCATTATAAAGTTTTAGCTTTTGCATGAGAGTCAGATTTGCTTTCTTAGGCTCTTCTAGGC
>JAGOVF010000049.1 GCA_018060885.1 Oligoflexales bacterium
ATGTCGGCTCATCACATCCTGGGGCTGAAGCAGGTCCCAAGGGTTTGGCTGTTCGCCAATTAAAGTGGTACGCGAGCTGGGTTCAGAACGTCGTGAGACAGTTCGGTCCCTATCTGCTGTGGGCGTAGGAAATTTGAGAGGATCTGACCTTAGTACGAGAGGACCGGGTTGGACGTACCTCTAGTGTACCAATTGTTCCGCCAGGGGCATCGTTGGGTAGCTACGTACGGTTGGGATAACCGCTGAAAGCATCTAAGTGGGAAGCCCACCTCAAGATAAGATTTCCCTGACGCAAGTCCTGTAGGCCCGTTCAAGACGAGGACGTTGATAGGCTGGAGGTGGAAGTGCAGTAATGCATGTAGCTGACCAGTACTAATTGGCCGTGCGGTTTATGATCCTTTCAATGACTCTTCACTTGGGAGAGCCCAAGAATAAAATGGTGAAAGCTATTTTAATGAAGACTTTGTTTGGGACTGAGCTGAATTGAGAAGTTAGGACTTGTCTGGCAAGTTTTAAGTTCGATTTTAATTGCTTTAATTTGGCGCTTGATTTATTTAATATGCAGTTTCTGAGCTAGATTTTTTATATCGAGTTTGGCTGTGCCTATGGCGAAGGGGAAACACCCGTTCCCGTTCCGAACACGGAAGTAAAGTCCTTCAGCGGCGATGGTACTGCAGCATTAGCTGTGGGAGAGTAGCTCGGTGCAGCCTAAATAATAAAAACCCCCGTAGCGAAAGCGACGGGGGTTTTTTAATTCTCATTTTAAGAAGTCATTTTTTAAAATTGAATATTTCTAAGAAGGTATTTTTTAAAATGGAATATTTAAATTAGATATTTAAAATGGGCTATTTCTGATTAGTTAAAACAAGGCTGAAAATAAATTGATTTATATAACTCTAGGCGATCCAAAAAGTATCTTTATCGAAACTTTATTTAAATCTCTCGAAAAGTTCCCCTGCGAGAAAACACAATCCATCGTTCTCATTGGTTCATTAAATTCAATAAATTTTCAATTTAAAAAATTAAACATAATATGCGAATTTAAACTTATTTCATCTATAACGGATGCGTCTTCTCCTGGCCTTTACTTTTATGATATTACTCCAAGCGATTTATCGAATCACAATTCAGAAAATTATACATTACTAGACAGAGGCAGAATTTCTGTCGCTGCGTTGGAAGTGTTAAAAGATTTCAATTTAAAATCTCGAGATGTCGTAATTACGGGTCCAATAGATAAAGCAGCATGTGCAAAAGCAGGATTTAAATTTATAGGGCATACAGAATATTTTGCGGACTTAGCAATTAAAGATGTATTAATGCTACTTGCTGGGCCGAATTTGAAGGTCGGACTTGTTACCCAACATATAAGTCTCAAAGAGGTTGTGCAAAAAATAAATGAAAATTTAGTAGTTAAAAAATTAGAATTACTTCGAAGTGCATTAAGTGAGTTGTATAAAATTCCAAAACCTCGCATTGCGATTTGTGGGTTGAACCCGCACTGTGGAGATAGTGGCTATATCGGCCAAGAAGAAGAAGAAATCATTCGACCTTTAATTGCCAAATTGAAAGGTGATACGACGTGGAAAGACAGTCCACCAGAATTGGTATCAGGAGATACTGTGTTCCATTTTGCTTTACAAGGAAGATATGATGCAGTTCTCGCTATGTATCATGATCAAGGACTTGCGCCTTTAAAAACAGTTCATTTTGAAGATGCAATTAATATTAGTTTTGGTTTGCCTTTTTTAAGATTATCACCTGACCACGGACCTGCAAGCGATATTTTTCTTCAAAATAAAGCTTCTTTTCTTAGTACACTTGAAACACTAAAACTAGCTTATTCTTATTTAAGAAAAGAATTTTGATGGAGCAAGATCTGATTCAGATTGTTGGCGCAAGGCACAATAATTTGAAAAATTTAAATTTATCTATTCATAAAAATTCTTTAACTGTAATTACAGGGGTTAGCGGATCAGGAAAAAGTAGCTTGGCTTTTGATATTTTGTTGAATGAATCCTATCGCATGTTTTTTTCAACTTTGAATCATTTTAGCCGGCAGGGCATGAATTTTTCACAAAAGGCAGATCTCGATAAAATAATCGGCTTGCCTCCAGCGATTGGTTTAACGCAAAGGGAGACTTCTCCTTCGCGACGCGCGAGCGTCGGTAGTTTTTCTGATATTTCGGAACTTTTGGGAGTGCTATTCGCAAATTATGGCCAGCAGTTTTGTCCAAAACATAAACTGGCTTTGTCGTCAGGAGATGTCGATAAGCTAATAGATAACCTCATTCAATCTTATTCTGGACAGATGCTTTGCATTGTTGCATCGCTTGCCGAAAGTAAAACAGGCAGCTTCAGAGAAGTTCTGCAAGGTTTGTCAGAAAAGGGTTTTAATAAGATCCTTTTAAATGGCGAACTCGTAGAACTCACCCCTTTGCCAGTTTTGGAACGTCATCGTAAACATTCGATTAAGCTTATTGTTGACCTGCTGAAACTCGGGCCCGACAGCTCGAGTCGATTAAATAGAAGTTTGCAATTGGGCCTACAAGAAGGTGCTGGCTTTGTTGAATATGCGCTCGTTAAGGATCCAACACTTAAAAATATTTCCTTTGAAATTTTTTCTAAAAAAGCAGGATGCCCAAAATGCAGCTTTTCTTGGCCTAAATTAGATTCGAGACATTTTTCAGCTAACTCCCTAGGCCGCTGTTCTGCATGCCAAGGATTGGGGTTTTTGGAATCTGAAGATAGTGACAATGAACAGAATAAATATTTAATCTGTGAAGTCTGTCAGGGCGTCGGGCTTGATATTAAATTTGAAGATATAAAAATTGCCCAAAAATCCATTTCTGAATTTTACTTGATGACAATATCTGAGCTGCAAAAATTCTTTGAATCAATTCCGAAAAAAAATTCAACTAGCGGCTTTTCAACAATACTTGAACAAATATTGTTGCGTATAGAAGCTATACAAAAAGTAAATCTCAGTTACCTAAAAATCTCGCGCAGGCTTATTTCGCTTTCAAATGGAGAATATCAGCGACTTCGATTCTCTGGAATACTCAGCTCAAAAATGCACGGTGTTCTGTATGTAGTAGATGAACCCTCTCAAGGCTTACATCCTTCAGAACTTAAAAACATAATAGATACACTTAGAGTACTCATAAAAGATGGAAATACCGTAGTAGTTGTAGATCATGATGAGTCCATAATGTTGCAGGCAGATTGGATCATTGATTTAGGCCCTAGTGGAGGAGAAGAAGGTGGGTATTTGGTTGAAAAATTTCAACCAAAAGATGCAAAGAGGTACTATAAAAGCTCCGCTACAGCACGCTATCTAACTGATGCAATACAGAGCAGTAAATTAGTGCAAAAAGAAAAGATTAGAGAAAATCATGTTTCTGACACTCAGCTTTGGTTTGAGTTTAGCAATTTAAACTGCAATAATTTAAAAATACCTAAAATTAAGTTTCCAATACAAAAAATTACTGTCGTTACGGGTGTGTCTGGAGCTGGAAAAAATAGTCTGGTGGTACAGACTGTGTTTGAAAATGTAAAAGAGTTTTTAAAAGATAGAAATCTACATTTTTCACCGATTTTTTGTGCAGAGACCAGGGGTTTAGACTTTTTTGATGAAGTTTTTGCAATTGATCGTAGCCCCCCCGGAAAAAACACTAAAAGTATGCCTGTTACTTATTTAGATATTTGGAAAGACATAAGGACACTTTTTTCGAGTTCCCCTGAGTCGCAAATTCTCGGACTCAATGAAAGATATTTTAGCTTACATACAAAAGAAGGCAGGTGTGCAGAATGTCTTGGTCATGGGACGATTACCAAAAAAGTAAAATTCCTCTTGGAGAGCGAATATCAGTGTCAGGTCTGTAAAGGGAAAAGATTTAGTGAAAGAGTTCTCTCAGTAAAATATTTAGGAAAAAGCATATCTGACATCCTCGATTTTACGATTGATAATGCAATAAAGTTTTTCGCAAATCATCGTCGCATCGTATCTAGGCTAGAGCCTGCTCAGCAAATTGGTCTAGGTTATATAAAATTAGGACAAACGCTAAATTCATTGTCCGGCGGTGAGGCCCAAAGATTGAAAATGTTGCCCATACTATTGCGGAAATTTCGAACGACGACATTATTGCTTTTAGATGAGCCAACACTAGGATTACACGCTCTTGATGCTGAAAAGTTATTACATTTTATCGTTGAATTGCAAAAAATTGGAATTACCATAATAATTATTGAAAGTGATGCGAGGTTTATTCAGGCGTGTGATTGGTTGATTGAAATAGGGCCTGGCTCCGGTGTTGCTGGGGGAAATCTACTGTCTGCCTGCTGGAATTGGTAGTCCACTACTAAAAAGTGAGCCCTTTCCATTTCTTATTTCGAAAATAATTTCAGGCCATTGTTGACCTAGCACAGTATCTATATTGTCTCCTTGCTCTGTTTTGAAATTCGATAATAAGCTGAGCCGAGAAATCTTCGACGATAAATCAAATTTACTTGCAAGTAAGCCCGCCTTAATGCCCAAAAGGTATCCTTCTGCTTTTACTAATGTGTCTGGATTAAAAAAAACATCGTCTTCTAAGTCTGTTATCATGTTGCGTAAATGGTTAGGTAAGCTTTGTTTGCGACCAATATAGTCGACTATTAAAGCGCCATTTAGAAGTAAATGTTTGGACTGAATAATTCCTGGAGAACGCCATTTTGGGCTACCTAATAAAGAAATATTTTTGATTCCATAATAATCCAAGATTCTAAGAACATGATGAACTATTTTAAAGTCATCTGGCAAAAACAATGCTTCAATGTTGGGTTCAAAAATATCTTCTGAGCTATTCACTGGAACTTCTTGCCCTGGCTTTGTAGGTGGAACTTTTTCACCGTTGAGCTCGCTTATTTCTTTAAGATTTTTTCTTTTGATAAAAAGCGAAATTGCAGAGTTCAGAGAATTGAAATTCTCAGGATTAAAAGACTGAGCTTCTATATTGACGCCATGGAGTCGTATTTCGGCAATAAAATTCTGTGTGAAATCTGATTGAAATGAACTAGTTGTAGCTAAGATGCCTATTTTTTTAAATTTTTTAGAAGCTAAATCTGCTAGGTATTTAGCTAATTTTTCCTGGCGTGGTTGTAGGGAATATATTTTATCTTTACGGTCAATTTTGCTTTCAGTCAGAAATATAATTGGAGTCTTGAAGGGCCGTCCTAGGGTATAAAACTTCTGATTTATTTCTTCAGAATGAGCAAGAAAAAATATGCTTGCTTTGTCATTGTAATAATTTTTAAAGAAAATTTGTTTTAGTTGAGTCTCACTTGGTTGAGCTTCGACTTCTATAATTTTGTATTTTAGATGGCGGAATTTTTTAAGTTTCAAAATAGATTCAAAACCATTTTTGATCTGAACATAATATGGGTCTAATCCACTTTGCACTATCAAAACAATTGATTCATTATGATGAGAAATAACCTGATTTAGTTTGCTAATAAATTCTTGTCTTTTTTCAAAGGACTTGCAGTCTGAATTTTTAAATAGAAAATCTCTATTTAATTGGACTTCTGTTTTTGAAATACTTTTGAATATTTCTTTGAGTGGCATATACAAGCGATCAAATGCTTTGTCACAAATTTCGCTCGACTCGCTTGCCTGGATAAGTGTGAATGAATTGATGCGGCTTGTTGGCTTTGTTGTGCTTTTGGAAATACCATTTATATTCGTAACTGCATTTGCAATAGAAAATTTGCCAAAATAAAAAATATTACATAATACTATGAGCCATAGATTGCTTCTAAAAATAAAAATTTTTAAAATTGTCCATTTCATTAATCAAATCCTCGGCGAAATGAGGAGGATTTGGAAACTTTTTTAAATGCATTGTTTTGTTCAAGGTTAGGGGCTTTATCCCCCAAAAACCACATGTTTATTCCATTGTTGTCCGCATAGCCAAATCTTGGGTTTACTTTTGTAGAAATTACATTATTGGGTATTTCTTTCGGACTCAAAGATGGATTATTGCTTGCAAGTAATTTCATAAATTGAGACCAAAGAGGCAAGGCAACAGATGAGCTTGAAATAGAGGCAGGTAGTTCTCCACCATTTTCAATTCCAAGCCAAACAATTGTGATGTAATTTGTGTCATAGCCACAAAACCAATTGTCACGCGCTGAATTTGACGTTCCAGTTTTTCCGACACTGTTTGGATGCAGATATTTATAGGCAGAAGCTGTTCCATAGTCAAAAACTGATTTTAAGCCTTGGTGCATAAGAAAAGCTACAGAATTGTCGATAACTTGTTTTCTTCGCGACTCAAGAGGCGGAGCTTGAAAAAGAACCTCACCCTGCTTGTCTGTAATGCGTTCAATAATATTTGGCTCTATTAGATAGCCATCGTTTGCGAAGACAGAATAAGCTCTGGCTAAGTCTAATACACTAATATCCGAACTTCCTAATGCAACACCCAGCTCTGTTTTTAAGGGACTAGTAACTCCCAATTTCTGTGCATGTTCTATGATCCTAGTAATTCCTAATTGATTTGCGAGTTCTACTGTCGGCGTATTGAGAGACTTGTAAAACGCACGTAAGAGAGTCGTCTCGGTTAAATACTCTGAATCGAAATTTTTAGGGCGATAGCCCTTAAAATTTAGTGGACTTACATAATAAACATCACTCCATTTTCTTCCGCGTTCTAAGGCTAAACTATATACAATTGGTTTAAATGCGGATCCACTGGCTCGACGAGAGTTGATTGCGCGATTAAATTGCGAAAGTTTGAAATCCCGCCCTCCAATAAGATTGACGATTGCTCCTGATTTAGTTTCAAGTGTAATTGCAGCGACTTCAATTCTAGGTTTCTTGAAATTTCTATTTTCGGTGACCTTGCCCTTTTCTTCAGGCAAAATTTTTCCTTCAATTTCTTTAATTTTACCTTCATATTTTGCTAGGCTCTCATCAATTTGATTTTGTATATTTAAGTCCAACGTTGTGTAGATTTTTAGACCTTTGTTTTTAATGTCGCGATGGGGCAATAACTTAATTGCGGAATCAATGACATAGCTACTTACATGCGAATTTTGATTTGCTTTTGGATTAGAAATTTTGAAGACTAGCGCCTTTTTGGCAGCAGCAAAAAGCTGCTCTTTTGTTATAAAATTGTTTTTATGCATAGCTTTAAGGACTGAACGTTGCCGCTGAATTGACAGCTTTTCGTTGCGAATTGGATTGTATCTTGATGGAGCTTGAAATAGTCCAGCTAAAAATGCCAATTCATGAAGTTCAAGACTACTTAAATCTTTGTTGAAGTATGTAAGTGATGCAGACCCAACTCCATAGCTGTTATGCCCAAGAAATAGAGTATTGAGATAAAGCTCAAGTATTTCATTTTTGCTTAGCTTCTCCTCAACTTTCCAGGAAATGAATATTTCTTTCATTTTGCGAAATATACTTTTTTCTCTACTTAAAAAATTATATCTCACCAGTTGTTGAGTGATGGTGCTGGCGCCCTGAGAATATTTTGCGCTTTTTATATATGAATTTAAATTTGCGGTTACAGCTCTCAATATACTAATATAGTCAATTCCATGATGAGAAAAGTAGTTTTTATCTTCTATTGCAATTACAGCGTCTATTAATGTAGGAGGTATGTTTTCGATGCTCATGAAACTATGTCTTTTGCTGTAGACTTCAGTAATGACTTTTCCATGGCGGTCATAGATTATTGTGTTGTCACTATATTCATAGTTTTTTAAAAAATGTGTTTCTTCTTCAAATTCAGAGAAAAAACCAAGCTGATTAAATTTATAAAGCACAATTCCAAAAACTAAGCCGACGATTGCGCTAAGTGCAAGAAACCCAACATAAACGAATTTACGATATTTGCTTTTTAATGTGCTAATTGGGGTAGTATCTTGAAATGGCGTTGGATTCAAAGCGTAAACCTGCTTAAATGCTGTTTATATTAAGAATTTGTTTATGAATGATTATAACTTGAGGCGAAATTTGATATTTCTGAGAATTAGTGAAATTGCGAATAGTTATGGCTATATTGCAGCTAATCACCTGTGATTAGGCAGGGTTTTGAGCTTTTCTAAATAGATTAAATTTATTCTTTTAATTACCGATAGCTTCCTAAGTGAGGGATTAAACGCAAATATTATTGTTTTTGCAATAATGCTTTGCCCTTGCTTATAAAAGATTGTGTTTAGAGGAAATTAGAGTTGGAAAAATCCGCTCATCCAAAAATTTTAATCATAGAATCATTGAAGGAATCGCTCAGTGAAATTGTGCATTTGTTGAAGCAGTCATCGGAAAATTACGCAGTTGAAGTGTGTCACATCCAAGATCTTTCTTTTGAACATATTAAACTATGGCATCCTGATCTTATTTTGATGGATGATGGTCTAGACAAGAATAGTTGTTATGAAATATGTCATCAGGTCCGAGCATTAGATGGTGACAGACACACCGGTATAGTTTTTGTTTCTTTGGGTGGCGCATTTACCGAATCGATGTTGATTGAATGTCTTGAATATGGTGCGGATGATTTTATTAGATTTAATAGTTCTGAGCGGGAGCTAGTTGCACGTGTTAACGCGGTTCTACGTTTGAAAGCAATGACAGACGAATTGCGACGAGTCAATCATAAATTGAAGATTCTTAGTCTAACAGATGAGCTGACTGGCTTATCAAACATGCGTCATTTTAGTCAAAGTTTGAATAAGGCATGCATCCAAGCTAGAAAGCTAAATCAGCCAATTCTTTTAGTGATGATGGATTTAGATCGCTTTAAATCGGTAAACGACACTCAAAATCATTTAGTAGGAAGTGCCGTTATTAAAGAAGTTGGTGGAATATTTAGAGATGTACTAAAGCTAAAGTCTAAGTTTGGAGAACTTGAAGTCGCGCGTTATGGAGGAGATGAATTCATATATTATCGAAGGAATATAGATTTAAAAAGCGCAGAAATTTCCTTAGAAGAGCTACGCAGTGCAATAGAAAAGCATATCTTTGTCGCACCAAATATTAATATTAAACTGACTTCAAGTATTGGAGCGTACTGGATAGATGATCTACTTAAAGTTAAAAGCAGTGATCAATTGATAAAAGTAGCTGATGAGAATTTGTATAAAAGCAAGGCTCAAGGACGCAACTGCTACACCTTGAGCACATTTCAATCTTTAAGGAATGCGATTGATTTTGATCATGTTGGTGGGCAACATGCTCTGAATCGGAATACCAGCGGTGATGACAATGTCATCGCCCGATTGCAGCAGTCCAACATTCCGAAGAAAATTGGGTAGATCTTGTAAAAATGCATCTGTGTTTACAAATTGTGGGTTTTGTATGGCTTGAGTACCCCATACCATCGACAAACGACTGACAACCTCAGGTCTTGGGCTAATGGCAATTATTTTCATGCGCGGACGCCAACGAGCAATGGTTTTGGAAATCGCACCAGTAAGTGTTAAACACACAATCGCTTTTGCATGATAGGCTTCAGCTGCCTCGCAAGCCGCTTTAGCTATAGCTTCGTGATCTTGCCATTCTTTTTTTGCATCGGTAGGAATGTTAATGGGAACTTGCTTTTTTAAGCTCCATGCTTCGACTTCTTGTATGATTTCACACATTTTTTGGACGCATTCAATGGGGTACTTACCTGCGGCGACTTCTCCAGATAACATCAAACAATCTGCACCATCTAAAACACCGTTTGCAACATCAGCAATTTCTGCCAATGTGGCGCGTGGGTTATTAATCATCGACTCAAGCATTTGAGTTGCGATGATTACAGGTTTGTCATATTTTTTTGCAGCTTGAATAATTTTCTTTTGATAACTCGGTACTTTTTCTACGGATGCTTCAACACCTAAATCTCCTCTAGCTACCATCAATCCATCGCTTTCTTTGGCAATGGCATCTATATCTTGAATGGCAGATAGCTTTTCAATTTTTGCTATTACCGGCGTGTCGGCGCCAAGAGCTTGGATCATTTTTTTACAATGAACTAAGTCATTTGGATCTTGCACAAATGATAGGGCAACAAAATCTACTCCTGCGTTAATGCCGAACATCAAATCTTGAGCGTCTTTTTCAGTCATCGCCGGTAAAGACAGCTTCGACTGAGGAAAATTTACTCCTTTGCGAGATTTAAGCAGACCGCCTTCAATAAATTCAACACTTACGTTTTGATCTTGAATTTCGGTAATGCGTGCAGACAATAATCCATCATCAAACATGACAGTTTGGCCAACAGAGACATCTTTTGCCAAGCCGGGATAGTCGATGGGAATGATACTCGTCTCTGTTTGTTGTTTACCAAATCTAAGAACATAGCGCCCATTGTCGGGAATTTTTTGTTCATTGTTTATAAGATGACCACAACGGATTTTTGGACCTTGAAGATCCTGAAGTATTGCAATATTTAGATTGGTTTTTTTTGCAACTGAGCGAACCAGCTCGATACGTTCTAAATGATCTGCGTGAGTTCCATGAGAAAAATTAAGACGAACAATGTTGAGCCCTGATAGAAAAAGTTGTTCAAGAACTTCTGCAGAAGACGACGAAGGTCCTAAGGTTCCAATTATTTTACAACGCTTTTCTGGAGTCATATTTATTTCCTTTAATTCGCTAACCTAGAGTAAAACATTGGTGAATTATGAGTCAAAATTATGAAATTACTAGATTTTTTTGAAGATATGTAAAAAGCTAAATAAAAAATACACAACTATTCAATATTATTTGATTTATTTTGGTGGCTGGGGTCTTACCCTTGCTAAATTTGCGGTCTAAATTAAGTTAATTTAACTAAAGACGAAAAGATGAAAAGTACTCCTTTAATGAAGTTGCCACATAGGACGGCTTGTGGAAGCTAATTTTCGTTCATCTTTAGGCCATCGAATTGCGAATCGCTATTCACTAGTCGATATTATCGGTAGTGGTGCAATGGGAGTTGTCTATCGTGGTGTGCAGTTAGAAAATCCCATTAATGAAGTCGCTATAAAAGTAATCGTTGCAAATAAAAAGATTGATTATAACGAACTAGTTCGCTTCCAAAAAGAAGCCGCGCTTATGAGCCAGCTTATACATCCTAATATAATTTGTTTTCGTGAACTTGGATTAATAGAAAAAAATTCGAAAAGATTTGCCGGCGGCTGTTATATTGTAATGGAAATAGCCGAAGGTTTAAATTTAAAACAAATTATTCTTCGTGACGGCCCAAAGGATCTCGATTTCTTCTTTGATATTGCAATTCAAATAGCATCTGCACTGGATTATACTCACGGCAAAAAAATTATTCATCGTGATATTAAGCCCCATAATGTTATCGTTGCGGAGTCGCGACAAAGAAACTTTTCGCATTTAGTAAAAGTACTAGATTTTGGTGTTGCTCGCCGCATTACTGATTTGATCAATTCAGTAAATGAATTAGACGATAATTCTTCAACGCAATTAGCTGGAACTCCCTTGTATATGGCGCCAGAGCAAACTGGATTGATAAAGGCATCAATAGATCACCGAGTGGACCTATATTCTTTAGGCTGTTTACTATACGAAGTGTTGTCTGGAAAACCACCTTTTATGGCGACAACTCTGAAAGATCTACAAAATGCCCATGCGCATAAAATTCCCGAAAATTTAGCAACAATGCGTCCTGATTTGCCACCCTTGGTAATCAAACTAGTCGAAAGACTCTTAGCAAAAGAACCAACAAATCGCTATCCACATAGTTTTGGTTTGTTGGCAGACTTGTGGCAATTACGCTCTTCGGCAAGGCATTTGACGGTACAGAATGATAAGAGTGGTTTTGAACTTGGATCTCGCGACAAATTTAATCCTAGTCTAATAAAGAACACATTTCTTGGAAGAAAAACTGAACTAAGCATTTTTTTAAAAAGTTTTGAAAATCTAAAATCAGATGGTGCAAGATCGCAAATTGTTGCGCTATCAGGTGGGATTGGAGTTGGCAAAACCTTTATCTTAGAGGGTTACAAACGGATTCTTGCCGAAGAAAAAATAAGATTTATTACTTGCACCTTTAACCAATATGACAACTCTCTACCTTTCAATGCAATAGCAAATGCATTCAATGAATATTTGGCTGATTTGAATAGTTATCGGCCTCGTGAAGCAGAAATGTTGGGTGATAGCATACTCAAAGTATTGGGAGCGAGCTGGAAGTATGTTGCGGATGTAATACCGGCTGTGAGTCAAATTGGAAAAATTAGCTACCAAAAGAAATCCATTCGAGATAATGACGAGCTTTCAATCTATGACATTGAAACACAGGTCCAGTTCAAAAAAGCATTTTCTGACTTCGTGAAGTGTTTGTCTGGTCAAAATCAAACCTTAGTGTTTTTTTTCGATAATTTGCAGTGGGCGGATAACGAGAGTCTTCGCCTGTTAGATGATTTGATTAGTCACAATACTTTACAAAAATATCAAATAGTACTTTCTTTTCAAGATCACAGAGATAACCCGGCGCTTTCTCTCTTGCTCGAAAAACATTCAAAATTAAAGCGGCGCTTTCAATCAATTCAATTAGAAGGATTGCAACTTAACGATCTTAAAATTTTACTGGCTACAATTTTTCCCGATGGTCTAGTTGACGAAGATTTTCTTCTGCAAGAGTTATGGAAGACAACCAAAGGAAATCCTCTAGAGTTTATAGAGACATTGAAGCAGTTTGTTGCCAATAATATAATCTTCTTTTCTAATAATAAACGGTGGCACATAAACAAAGAGCTGTTAATACATAGTGCGGATTTTCCACAACAAAATGCTGATTTGGTGCTCAAAAGTCTGCAAAAATTAGGCCAGAATGAATTAAAAATATTACGACATGCATCGGTGATCGGAATGAGATTTTTGACGGGCCTCTTACCTCAAGATTCAGCTGATGCAGACGTGCTTTCAAAATTAATGACACGAAGCTTGGAAGCAGGGATATTGGTGCAAAGTTGGAGTCATCATACCATATATAAACATGGTCGAGCGTATGAATTTGCACATTCAAGTATAAGAGATAGTATTTATAATGAAATTCCAAAAAATGAAAGAAGCGAATTCCATTTTGAATGTGCAAAAAAAATCGAAGGCATGTTGGAATTAAAAGACGATGCTACTAAAATTGCGTTGGCACATCACTATTCTATAGCTGCAGAATCTAGTGCTGCTGTAGAGTCGACTTTGCAAAAAGCATTGACTTATGCGCATTTTGCAGCAAAAATTTCTGTCTCCAACTTAGCATACTTAGCAGCCGATCGTTACTACTCTAGAGCTTATACTCTCTTTCGGCGCCTCGAAAATGGAAATAAAAATCAACTAGTATCCCTGCTAGAAGAGTGGAGTGACGTATATTATTCGCTCGGAAAGTGGAAATCAGTCAGGCTGCTATTAATTAAATTAATAAAAATTTCAGAAGAAAAGAATAGAAGACAATTTGTGGCTAATCTTTTTAATATTGAAGTGTATGGCGGTCAAATCAACAAAGCTCTAGAAATTGACAAGAGATATGGAAGTAAAATTCTGCCAAGATCTTCTAAGGGTTTTGCGCGGATTTTTGAAAATATGTTGCGTTTTCCTTGTCTTTATTTGCTAAATTTTCCACCTTTGCGCAGAATTTTTCTAAAATTAATTTCTTCAAGATTATATATTGATGCTCTTAAAGCGGCTGTTTCAGAGGATAGATTTTTCGATAATAGCTTTTCCAAGTATTTCATCGGGAGATATCATCTTTCTTTTACAAAAAGCAAATTGAGACTTCAGGGACTCTTCAGTTATTTGGCCAGGTTGTTGTTAGGTGAAGAAACATCTTTGCAGTATAAAATACAAATCGTTGCAATACTTGCGAATGAGTTCAGGAATTTGGGGTTTAAAAAGTTCAGTTTAGAATTGCTCGAGATTGTAGAGCAAGAATGTTACCGATCTAATATAGAAGTCATATCAAAAACATTTTCGGCAACAAAAGAAATTCTATTTGATTTGGGTGGCCAAAGCAAATCAGGTAAAATTCAAAAATTGGAAAATCAGCTCCATCAGCCGCATTATTTTAGCGACTATGGAGAAATGGCTTGTAGAATTATGGAATATAGTTTGTTGTTAGATTTTAGAAATTCAAATTGGCAAGATTTTGATAAGAAGATTTTTTTATACAAACAAAATCTGCCTGAAAATAATATATTTGTTAGTAGAATTAATTTTTTGTGTCTTTTTACGGAATATTTAAAAGGAAATATCACTGAGATTTTAGAAGATGCGGGCCGTTATTTAGAGTTGAGAGAGACCAGTGGCGCTAGATATTTGGATCTTTACTCTCATCTCATAGAGTTACTCGTTGGTATCTGTGAAGGAGATTTGTTAAAGGTTATACAAAATATTGAAACTTTGGAAGAAAACTCTTTTGCGGGCTCTGTTGATTCGATGTGGCCATTTGAAATGGAGCATGTTGTCATTTCAATAGGATTTTTGTTCAAAATTGTACAAATAAAATTCGGTCTCAGCAGCCGCGACTTCATCACAAGAGCAGAAAAAGCTATTTCGAAAATATTTAAGCTTTGTGATCAAAATAGAATAAGTGAACCATTTAATTATTATGTTAGAAATGGGTGTCTATTGTCGCTTAGCAGCGAAAAATACCAGCCAATTCTTGAAAAGATTAGGTTGAAAATGAAGCAGGAAGGCAGAATCACGGAGCAATTGATATTTGATACTTTGCGTTTTCTCACTAATCCAGCGTTGGCAGATGGCTCATTTGCAGCATTCTCTGATCGTTGTTCAAGAAGAGATTTGCACGGACTTTTGGAGTTGGTAAATGAAGTGAAAAATGAGAAAGAAATTGTTTATTCCAATGAGAACGAAGATTTTGGGGCTATAGACGGCCAGTTGATGGCCGATATTTATAGATGCATTCATCTGCAAGAAAAAAAGAAAATAAACGGCTTAGAGATGCCATACTTACTTAGTAGTTTAAAAAAGGTGTTCGAGTTTTCATCTTTGCATATTTTATTTTGGAGTCGCGAGAAGGATAGTTTCGAAAGTTTTTATTCGAGTGATGTAAGTTCAAATGATATTATTCTCAATCTTTGTGAACCCTATGCAAAGATTTCTTTCCCTTTAATTTTGCCAAAATTCTACGCAAGTGATGCGACCGGGGAAGCCGGGCCGTTGAATAGTGGCGAAATGGGATTTGATGCGGCGGTTTTTTTTAGTGATGCAAATAGTACAAAACAGGGCAATAAATCTTTAGATGATCAATTGACTGTTTTGCGAAGTCCTACAGAGATGGAAAGGACTTTGCAAGTCGAAGACATATCGATTCTCTCTACTGAAAATATTAATTCAAGTTCTAAATCGACGAATAACAATGGTAGCTGCGATTTGCTAGTGCCCTTGTCAATTGGGGGCCATTATTTGGGTTTGATGGTTTTTAGTGGATTAAAGCCAAAAAAGACTGCAAATAATTCGCAAATTGTTGATTGGGCAGATCGCTACGGTAAATTGCTGTGCTATGCTTTATTTCTATCTCAAACAACAAATAAAAATCTCGAAAATTTTTCAAATATTCCAGTAAAGGCGATGAAAATAGGCAGTTTTAGGCCGTCCTATTTTCAATTTGATGTTTCAGAAGAAATTAGCATCTTTAAATCTGGGAGTTTAGATTTCGAACATGGTTCACGGTGGGCAAGGGGCGTCAATATTGCGAATAAAGCCTATATAAGTTGTTCGGTTGATATTCAGTCTCAGAATGCTGGTGGTGCACAATTGTTGGCAGCTAGCTTGTGGCATGCTTTTAATTTGTGTCTTACAGGCTTTCAAGTTGATGGAGCTATCTTTAATCTTGCAGATTTAGAAAGAATTTATTTAAGTATTGTGAATGTTCTAGGCAGCACAGACACTTTTGAGCGTTTAGACATTTCTTTCCAATTTATTGACTTACAAGATCGTAGGGTACAAGGCTTCTTTTGTGGGAACATGCGCCCGATTGTCCTTGGAAGACACCAAATTTTGCCTCTGCGCGAAAAACTGCCGATTTTATCTTCAGGAGAAAGGTTGCATATTTTTAATCTCAGTTACAATTTAGACAGAGTGGCAATAGTTTTACAGTTGGATGGTGCGAATGCAAAAGAGCGATTAGTTTTAAGGAAAAATTTGGTTTCTCTGGCGGCAAAAATTGGGAAAGCGAAGAACGCAGTGCAAGCTCAAATCCTCATTCATAAAGATTTAGTCAAGTCGACAAATAGCGGCTATTATATTTGTTTTCTGCCAAAGCTTACAGAGGGCGGAGTCACCGGAGGCAATAGCGACGAGGGAAGGGCTTTACAAAGCTTGCATAAGCTTGCAAGTTAAGATTAAGTAATAAGTCTGATCTGTTTCATGTCTTGAAAGGATGAATTTATGGGTTTGCCAGGATTGTCAGAAATGTTGGTCATATTGGCTGTCGTTGTTTTGCTTTTTGGGGCAAATAAGTTGCCTAAATTGGGCGGTGCAATTGGTGAAAGTATCAAAAATTTCAAAAAAGGCATTAATGATAAAGACCCCAAAGAGCTAACCTCAAGCGAAAAAGCTGCAGCTCATGATCAGAAAAATGATAAAGACCTTTAGGTAAGTCTTGCCTAGTGGATTACCTTCACAATTATAACTATAATAAAGCTAGTAGCAATTTATTGTGGGGTGTCGCTTCTGGTGTGTCTTGTTAGCTTGCAAAATAGCTGATTCACTGGGAATCCATTTAGAAGTCGTTAAAAGGCAATAGATGTTTAGCTCTAGGGTCGCGAGTTATTTGGGTAATGTTTTTATAGATAAAACATTATCTATCGGACAATTTTCGTTGTTTGTAGCTGAAACATTTGTGCAAATGTTTCGTCCTCCATTTCGATTTGAAATCATATTACAGCAAATAGACTATATGGGGCGTCGCTCGCTAGATATAGTCTTATTGAGTGGATTTTTTACTGGCGCAGTATTCGGATTGCAGCTGGGTGGGATATTTCAAATTTTCGGAGCAGAAGCACTTATGGGCGGAGCCACAGGCAAGGCTTTGACCAGAGAGTTAGCACCACTTATGGTGGCTTTTTTGACTTCTGGAAGAACAGGTTCAGCTATGACAGCTGAAATTGCGACAATGAAGGTAAATGAACAGGTAGAAGCTATGGAGTCAATGGCTGTTGACCCAATTAGCTATTTAGTTGTGCCGCGAGTGCTTGCTACTGCGATAATCATGCCGCTGCTTTGTATCGTTTTTATATTTATAGGCATCATTGGAGCTTATGTTGTCGCAACTTCATTGTTTGAAGTTGATGTGGGTTTTTTTATCGATAAAATACGTGATTTGGTTAAATTTGAGGATATTTATGATGGTTTAATAAAGAGTTTTATTTTTTCCTTTGTGATTTCGTTCATTGCCTGCCGCGTCGGCTTGCGTGCAGCTGGAGGAGCAAAAGGGGTTGGTAATGCAACAACTCAAGCAGTTGTCCTTATGCTGCTAACAACTTTAGCTTTTGATTTTGTAATTACTTATATCCAGTTTCGATGGTGATGCTTGATTAATTTTAAAAATGTTACAAAAGCATTCGGGTCTAAAGTTGTACTTGATGACCTGACTTTGCATATTCCAAAAGGCAAAATCACCTTTATTTTAGGCAAATCTGGCGAAGGGAAGTCGGTCACGATTAAACACATAATTGGCCTGCTAAAGCCTGATAGCGGCAGTATTGTTGTCGATGGTGAAGATATCACACCCTACAGCCATGAAGAGTTGCGAATATTCAGAAAAAAATTTGGCATGCTTTTTCAACATGCGGCCTTGTTTGATAGCTTGTCTGTTGGTGAGAATGTGCTTTTTCCACTAAAAGAGCATTCTGACCAGTCACTCTTTCAAAAATTAGAAATAGTTGATTCGGTCTTGAAGAAGGTAGGGCTGCCAAATATTCAACATAAATATCCTAATGAACTTTCGATAGGTGAGAAAAAGCGAGTAGGACTAGCAAGAGCCTTAGCGATGCAGCCGCAAATTATTCTTTACGATGAACCGACAACTGGAATGGATCCATTAGTTTCGGAAATGATAGACTCGCTCATCCAAACGCTTAACGTCGAAGACAGAAGTTTAACTTCGATTGTCATCTCTCACGATTTAAAAGCAGCGTTATCGACGGGTGAGTACATTATTATGCTATACAAAGGTAAGGTTGCACTCGCAGGTTCGCCGAATGATTTTCGATGTTCGAGCGATCCAATTGTTAGGCAATTTTTTTCTGGAAGAGTAGATGGCCCTATGGAGTTTTTATAAATATATATAATAATCGACCTATCTTTGATGTGTTATGAATGTTCAAAAGAGATTAATACGGACTCAGGTATGATTAAAATGTTCCGAAAGTTATTATAGAGCTAACCGAAACTTTTAAGGTGTGGTGATGAAATCTCTTGGTTTAGAATTTAAAGTCGGGCTCTTCGTCATTGCAGCTTTGGGGACATTGGGGTACATGATTTTTGTATTAAATCCAGATACCTTCGATTCGCAAAAATACGTTAGTTATTACACGACGCTGGGTGATGCTCGAGGAATTGTGCCAAAAACGCATGTCAGAACTAACGGAGTTGTGGTTGGTAAAGTCACGGCGGTTACATTAGAGAGAAGTCAGACTCGTATAAGTATCGATATTTTAGCGGATGTTGAAGTCCCGGCAACTTCGAAATTGGAAGTCCGATCTAAAGGAATTTTAGGAGATGTATTTATAGAAGTTATTCGTATTCCTTCTGAAGAGAACTTAGCTCCAGGAGGCAAAATTCCCGTAGCTGATGGTACCGTCGGAATGGATGAGTTGATTAGTCTCGTCGGAAGTATAGCTAAGGATATTAAAAAAGTTACAACGACAATGGCGGATATTTTTGGTGAAGCAGAAGGGCGAGAATCAATTAGAGACATTGTAAATAACGTCAATCGTTTTACAAAAAATCTTGATGAAATAGTCGTAGAAAATCGTCAGGCTTTAAACGAAATCGTGCAAAATGTGCGCATCGCGACTGAAGAGATAAAGCAAGTGAGTTTAAAAGTAAATAACTTGGCAAACGATGAAAACATGCAGCGCGTCGATCGTATCATTGCTTCTCTCGATGATTCATTGATTGATATTAAAGCTACAGCTAGTAATTTTAAGCTAGTGACGGATAAGGTCCAAAGAGGCGAAGGAGCAATTGGTCGCTTAGTAAATGATGATGCCGTTATCGAAGATTTGCAAGGAGCTTTAAAAGATCTCAGAGAAGTTCTTGCTCCAGCGACAAAACTCCAGGTCGGAGTTGATTACCACGGTGAGTTTCGTAAGGATAAAACCAGCCAACATTATTTTAATGTTCTTTTTAAGACTCGAACTGACAAGTACTTTTTGGTTGGTCTAACGGATAAAGAAAATGATGTTATCGAAAGGAAACTTGAGCAAATTGAGCAAGAACCTGCGGTTGGCGACACTCCAGCCTACACGAGCACGCGAGAGACTATTAACGAAGAAAATAAAATACGTTTTAATTTGCAATACGCAAGAAGATGGTTCTTCACGACTCTGCGTTTTGGTCTATTTGAAAGTACAGGTGGACTTGCCGCAGACTTTCATTTGTTAGATGATAAATTTAAATTCACTATGGAAGCATTTAATTGGAAATCGCAAGGTAATGAAATTCGAAATGTCGCGCATCTCAAGACATATGCTTCGTTGTTATTTTTTAATCATGTTTATTTAATGGCTGGTATCGATGATATTACCCGCCTTGATCAACAAACTAAAAAAGTTAGTCGAAAACCCAACTACTTTTTCGGTGCGGGTATGAGTTTTGATGATAATGACTTGAAAGCAATTTTTGGTACGGCTGCTATTGCGGCTTCGCAGTGAAAAAATACGATAAAATTAATTCGAAGCTAAAATTCAATCTTAAAAGAATAAGCTGATTCCACCGGAACTATATATACTAGTCACATTCGATGATTTCCCATTTCTATTTTTTATCGTCGTTGTGTGTGCCTCACTAGTTAACTCAAATATCCATAAGCGGAGATGCAGTCCTCCGAGTGCGGAAAGAGCTGTAGATTCTTTACTCTTGGTTTCCAAAGAACGATGATCCTTGATTTTTACTTTAAAGGCGTTGACTCCGACGCCAATGTAAGGGGCAAGCTCAAACCAAGAATTATCGCTGACGAGCCTGCCACTGGTAAATAGGGTGGTGTTAAAGTTATCCACCCGCCCTTCCATTGCGACTATATTATTGGAGCTATATTCATAACCCTCTGCTTCAGATATAGACAAATCGCTTTCATTTATTTCGGGATTTGATACACCATAAGCAGGAGAAACAGAAACTGACCAATGGCGATCTTTGTATAGATCAACTATGGCATAAGTACCTCGTGCAGTATTAAATCCAATTTCATACTTATCAGCAAAACCTAGGGCTAAATCCATTACTGGATAGAGTGAAACTAAAGACTCCTCTAGAGGCTTTCCGCTGTAGTCAAAAATTTGATTTCCGGAAGAGTCAAAAATAGGATCTCCGGGAATAGGGTTGATAGTTTCTCCATTTGGGTCTTTGACTTCATCGACAACACCTTGAATGTTGGGTAATAAAGCTATGCCGCTAGTTATCCGTACGCCATAGTCCCCACCGATAGCGTGAGGTTTTCCTATTGGGACTCCTACCAGTGGAACTGCAATCGTTTTGCATCCTGAAGATATCAATAGACAGATTGGTATTACAATAAATTTAAATTTTTCAATTACCATTTTTGAGATTAACATTCTAGTTATTCCACGACGAGTACAAAATTTAAATTTTTATTCTTTTCACTTAATTGTATTTGAACTTCTTTTAGAGTTCCACAGAAATAATTTTCATCTTCGCCGCTTATATCAAGAGCAACAAAAGCTCGTTGCTTTTGTCCAAAAAACTCGATGAGAGAAGATATTAAATTCGAAAATCTGTAAGGCGCGTCTAAAATAATCAAGGGACGAAGAGCCGTACGCAGCGAATTGAGCTTAGCTAAGCGAGCTGAGTTATCTCGCGGCAATAAACCAACGTAGGTAAAAGTGTTTATTTGAAAAGGACATGCGGAGAGTGCAGCTGTCACACTGCTTGCGCCGGGTATGACTTTTATTTTTGCCTTAATTTGGAAAGCAAGTTCTACGAGCGCGCGACCTGGATCCTCTAATGTTGGTGTGCCTTGGTCAGACATATAGGTGACGCTGAGACCTTTTTTTAAGGCCGCTTTTACTTCGCTAAGCGTTGCTTTTTGATTGTGTTCGTTAAATTTTAGATATTCGCGATGGAGACAGGCTCTTTTTAAGGCTTGTCGAGCAGCTTTATCTTCTTCAAAAACTACTAAATCAGCTTCTTTTAATAACTCTAGTGCGCGCAAGGGGATATCGTTTGAATCCCCCAAGGAGTTTGCCATCATATAAAGAGTGCCGACTGGTTTATTAATGTTGTTCATATGCACTTTCGAATTTTAATTTTTTTTTCAATATAACAGTCTGCCTTGCTTTCCTTTATTTTCAACAAGTTCTTCTAATACCTCTTTTCTCATGATAAATTTTTTACGAATTTATGTAGAAAGCATTGAAGAGTATGTTCACTCAATTTCTTTTGTTATTAACGATTAGTCTATCTAGTGCTGTACAGGCACGGACATGGGAATGCAAAAAATTCAAAAAATTTCCAGTATTGATAGAGGGCTGTGAAGGAGAGCAATGTGGGATTTTGCGTTACGATAAAGCAATTAAAGATGCTGATCTGTATGCCTCTCCCTCATTTGAGTCTGAAAAAATAGATGTATTAAAGAAATGCGAAAAGATTTTAGCTTTCAAGCCGCATATTCTCTTGAAATCACTGGGGTCTGGAAAAGTATTGAGCTTGGCTTCAAAAGACAAAAATATTGGTATAAAAGTGAACGATATAGTTCCCATTACTAAAAACCTTGGCGAAGGGTACTTGGAAGCTTGTATTGAAGAGCGATCTATAAATGTAGTCGTAAGTTTCGCAGAGCGCCTAGAGATTAATATTACTAACATTCAAGAAATAGTTCCCCTTGAGGCAGACTCGTGGGTTCGAGTCACCACTCCAAGAACGAAGTCGGGCTACATAAAGGGAGATAGTTTTTATATGGGTTTCTATACTCACGACTTAGAAAATTATTGCCCCGAAGACCTTCCTTTAAATAAAGACCATAAAAAATCTCAGCAATGGCAGTAGGAAAGATAAAGATACCCTAGATTTAAGCTGATCATTTCTTAAGAAATCTTGCCTAATTGAGTGCATAACTCCCTGAATGCGTTGAAAATATAAAAAATAAAGAATTGGTGATCTTTTGAATTGATTTTGCTAGAGTTTCGCAGCTCAATTTGTAGTTATTTTGCTTTTTTGAGAAGTGATGGTGGACTCTAACATTCCAATATCTCGCGGAAATTTTTCATCTCCGCCCCAGCAAGAGAAGCTTTTGCGTCAAGTCAAGGCTTCGCGGCCGGGTCACGTTGCTATCATAATGGATGGAAATGGCCGCTGGGCGAAGAGTCGCGGACTGACTAGGGTTCTCGGTCATCGCCGGGGCGTTGAAAGCGTTAGAGCAGTCGTGAAAACCGCTGTAGAATGTGGCATCGATACATTAAGTTTATTTGCTTTTAGTACTGAAAATTGGGGACGACCCCGTCAAGAAATCAGCATGATTATGAATCTCATCGATCGTTTTGTCCTAAAAGATCGTGAGATTTTGAAAAAACAAAATATAAAGCTACGGGTGGTAGGTGATTTGAGCCGCTTGCCAGAAAAAACTGCCAAGAATGTGCTTGAGGCGGTCGACTATTTAAATGCCAATACGGGAATGATTTTGAATGTGGCGCTCAGCTACTCTGGACGTTCAGATATCCTTAAAGCCTGTCAAAAAATTGCGCAGAAAATTTCTCATGGATTGTTGAAACCCGAAGAAATAGATGAAAGCATTTTTGCTAATCATTTGTCTACTGCAGAGCTGTCTGAGCCGGATTTATTGATACGGACGAGCGGTGAATTTCGAATTTCAAATTACATGCTCTGGGAATCGGCATATTCGGAACGTTATTTCAAAAATGTACTATGTCCCTAATTTGGGCGATAGCAATTTATTG
>JAGOVF010000050.1 GCA_018060885.1 Oligoflexales bacterium
CTCTTTAATTATCAATGTGCTGAAACTAATTAGTTTACACGTTGTGAATTTTCTCTATATTTTAAGCCTATTTTCACCATAAAAAAAATCACAGTAAAATATTATCACAGTAAAAAACAAAACGGGGCTCTAGGCCCCGTTCTCATTGACTTGTACCCTGCGAATAGCAATACTCACCAAAGCAATCTTAACAGAATTATTTTTCGAACTAAGATTGCAAAGTGGTTCATTTCGTAAGGGGGACAGATAACTTTCGGTGAAAGACTAGCGCTTTCACTATCAATCCGAACCCAGCTTTTTTCGAGGCTGAGTTCTACTCAAAAGATACGCATTTCCCAAGAGCTCCTTTCCCATATCCGTCAAAACAACATCCCCCTTAACAAGAAGATTATTCTGGGCCCGAAAGGGTCCAGAATCGAACCACATTCCATCCATAATTTATTAATTTTTGAGGCTTAAATGAAAATGCCAGTAGTGTTTATTGGGCACGGCTCACCTATGAATGCTATCAGTTCAAATAGCTATACCCAGGCATTAGCTTCTCTACCAAGGAAGATTCCCACACCTCGAGCTGTGCTTTGCATTTCGGCGCATTGGCTTACAAGTGGAACTTATATCACTAGGATGGCTCAGCCACGAACAATTTACGACTTCCATGGATTTCCAAAGCCACTGTTTGAAGTTAAATATCCTGCACTCGGTAGTCCAGAAATAGCCGATGAGATTTGTAAGTGCATAGTTGAACCGAGTATATTGCCGGATGAAGGGGCGTGGGGGCTTGACCATGGGTCTTGGGCAGTTCTTCGCCATATGTATCCAAAAGCAGATATTCCAATATTGCAACTCAGCATCGATAAAAATAAGGCAGCTGAATATCATTTTAAATTAGGGCAACAGCTTAAGAAGTTACGTAGCTGTGGAATTTTGATCCTTGGGAGCGGCAACATAGTTCATAATTTGAATCTCATTCGCTGGGGTGAAGGCGAAGCCCCCTACCCTTGGGCGCAGGAATTCGATGAATATGTCAAAGCAAAACTCATTGCGCATGATAGCCAGGCATTGGTAAATGATTTTGCAAAAACTAAGGCTGGGCAATTAAGTGTTCCGACAACAGAACATTACGATCCTTTACTGTATGTTCTCGGTGCAAGTGATGAACAAGATGCTTTGAACTTTGAATTTGAAGGCTTTCAAAATGCGTCAATTTCTATGCGGAGCTTGAGGTTTGGCTAACCTTAGAACTCATCATGAATGACGTTATTTTTTTACCAACTGCGACTTTTTTACTCGCGGCTTTTATTCTAGCAATAACTCCAGGACAAGGGCTTGCTTTTGTTGTGGCTCGTACAGTTGCAGGTGGCAAAGTAGTAGGTCTTGCTTCTTGTATTGGAACTGCTTTGGGGGGGTGTTTGCATGTACTTGGCGCGCTTGCGGGACTGTCGGTTTTATTGGCCAAATCAGCTTATATTTTTACACTACTTAAATATCTTGGTGCGGTTTACTTAATATATCTTGGGATTAAAACAATTTTATCTTCTTCGCAAGTGATATTAGGTGATGACAAATTAGTTGAGATAAAAACAAGAAAGGCTTTTATTGATGGGATTGTAGTCGAAACTTTAAATATAAAGACAGCAATGTTTTTCTTGGCATTTATTCCACAATTCTTGAATCCTGAGCTTCCAATTGCAGCTCAATTTATCTGCTTGGGTTTGATTTGTGTTTTTTTTAACACGGCTGTTGATATCATCGCTGTGATATTGGCAGAAAAAATTATGCTTATATTTGCAAATCAAAAAAATAATTTACTCACAAATATTTCCGGCGTGACACTTATATTGCTCGGAATAAGTATCGCAACTGTGAAAAAATAATTTGTGTTCTATTTAAACATTTAAATTAGTAATGCCAACCGCCCACTCGCGTCCATTCTTTTGTTTTTTCATTATATCCATAGCAGCGTGCAAAACCTTCTTCAAGTTGGTAGCAAAATAGATCAAGTGTTGATATTGGAATAATTTGTCCAGCCATGCCCTCACTATTTTGGATTGTCGTATTTAGACGCTTTGCTTCATTGTGGGAATAACAGTTAATACCTGTTCCTTCAGGTGATAATAAGTCAAACTTTTCTGATGCGATATGGTGAAATTTATGATCGACAGTCATAAGATTAAAAGAAACTGTTGATGTTTTCGGATCGAAATAAATAAAGAAAGTCTCATCGTGTCCATCATTCATCATGCTTGAACTACATATATGCACTATAAAAAATTCAGGAAATTTTTCTTTTACAAGCCGAAAATCGTTCCCCATATTAATAGATAAATTTTTCTCATTTTTCCTAAACTCAATATATTTATCTTCGGATACTTTAGTATTGCCAGAGCTCGGAACCGCTGCTGGTGCGGTTGGCTTTTTTTTCATAATAAAAATCGCTATGAGAGAAATAGAAGCCGATAGTATTAGCGCTGATATGATCACTTTTTTGTATGGTTGGAGGGACAAAGAAGAATCTCCTGAATTTATCGAAGGGATAAATCTGATTATAATTAGACAAATATTTAAGAGCCAGATTTTATTGATAATTAGCCTAATTTAAGATAAAATTCATCTAGTCCGTGAAATTCATATCAAAATCCACGAATCAAGAGCATATTTATGGAAAGAGTTGTCAACATACTGAAATTACTGGAAAAATCATCTTGCTTCTTGTTCGGGGCGAGGGGCACAGGTAAAAGTTACGCTATTCGAAGCAGTTTGTCACATTCAACGCAGCTTATAGATCTATTGAAATCAGATACTTATCTAAGTCTTAATGCCAATGCTTCCCAGCTTGAACATATGATTCAAAAAAAAATAGTCGTCATAGATGAGATCCAAAGAATTCCTGAACTACTAAATGAAGTTCATCGGCTTATCGAAGAAAAAAAGATCAGATTTTTGCTAACAGGTAGTAGCGCGAGACAGCTAAAGCGAAAGGGAACTAACTTATTAGCAGGGCGGGCCTTAGTTGCAAAACTTTATCCACTAACTTGGTATGAAATCAGCCGTGAACAATCTTTTGATCTCAACAAATATCTTTTACTCGGCGGACTTCCAAAAGCGTATTTAGAAGATGTGGGACAAGAATTTTTGTTTGCCTACGTGGATATGTATCTCAAAGAAGAAATTATGGCAGAAGCTTTAGTAAGAAATCTCGCAAATTATCATAGATTTTTGCAGGCAGCAGCGAGTTGTAATTCTAAAATCATTAACTTCACAAAAATTGCAAGCGATGCGCAACTTTCTCCGAATACTGTAAGAGACTATTTTCAAATACTTGAAGATACTTTGCTTGCATATATGCTACCGCCTTTCCAAGGTAATAAACGTAAGACTGTTATGGCTTCAAAGTTCTATTTTTTTGATCCTGGTGTACGAAATGCAATTTTAAACATTAGGTCAGTTCCAGAAGCTTCTGACATTTTCGGTGAAAATTTTGAGCAGTTTATTGTGTCTGAGCTTCGTGCTTATTTGTCCTATCATAATCTTCGCCAGCCACTTACATATTGGCGCTCTCAGACTAAATTAGAGGTCGATTTGGTGGTCGGTGAAGAACATGCCATTGAGATAAAGTCCTCTGAAAAAGTTTCTCCACGTGATCACAAAGGGCTCCTTGCCATTTCTGAGGAGGCAAATTTTCAGAAGCTGTGGCTTGTCTCGCGCGATCGTGTAAATATGACCTTCGAATCAGGTATTCAGCAGATTTTTTGGAGAGATTTTTTGGAAAAATTATGGAATGGCAAGGTGATTCAAAGTTAGAATTCAATATGGCTAAGCAAATTGCGTCCATTGTTTTGCCAATACTGTATCCATCTAGAGTGTTGAGTAAATTTTATCTTAGAATTTAGGATTCATAAGTTTTAATACATTGCCATCCAGGTCTTCAAAAACCAGCATATGTCCCCAGTCTTGATCAGCTTCACCTAATATTCTACCACCTGCTTTTTCTATATTTTTTCTATCTTCTGCAATGTTGTCAGAATAAAAAGATAAGGTTCCGCCTGCCCTTTGGCCATGTGAATCTCTCGGTGTCATTGGGATAGAAGTTACATCGGTCCAATGCAGTCCTAAATTTAGATTGCCTATAGTCATGGTGGTCCAGTATTCGTGGCCGTAGGTTTTGGACATTCCAAGTGCTTCGCTATAAAATTTTACCGCGCGGTTCATGTCAGTTACATTGTAATAAAAATCTCGGTAACCTTTTATCATTTCACCTCCCCTTAAAAAAAGAGCTTCAGAAGAAGCTCTATTAAGACTAGAAAATTTCTGGTTTACTTTTTAATACGCTTTAACGTTTAAATACCCAGACCCTGTTTTCATTGAAAGCTTGAACTTAGCATTGGGGCTATCGCCGAGTTCATTTGTAAGCTCTCCGATACCAGCTTTAAAATTTGTCTTTATTAAAGTTCCTTTTGGGAAGAGTGCCGTTACACCCCCACTGCCTGAGATGATATCAATCTCGCCGCTCATTTTATTATTTGTGAAGGTTAGATTTATTTCACCACTACCTGTTTTAAGCTCTCCACCACCCGAAATTCCTTTTAAAGTGATATCACCACTCCCTGAAATCCCCTTAATATTTTTTATTTCTCCGTCAGCAGTCACATCCCCACTTCCGACTTTATACTCAAGCTCACCCTGTATGCCAGTTACTCTAATATCACCTGAATTATTTATCACATTTACATTCACAGTTTTTGGTACATTGATCGTGAAATCAACATCACAATCCGAGATATTCATAAATCCAAAATATTGCACTTTGACAAGAAGCTTGCTTTCTGGTTTCTCAATGGTCAACTTGCAATTGCTGGAAAATTTATTCTTCGTTGCGGTTACAATTGTCTTTGAATTCGATTTTGAGTTATCCGACGAAGTAATTGTTACCTTACCTGAGAGATTCTCCACTTGTATTTCTGACAAACCTGATGAATCAAATTCTTTAGTTTCAATCTCCTTCGCAAAGCCTAGATTTGCTGAAGTTATTGCTAATAAAAAAACAGTCAATTTCATATGACCCCCATTCGAACCAGGATTGTAAGATTTAAGATGTTTAAATTAAAAAAAACTTGCCATATATTCAGAGTTTAAAAAACACCTGCTTGACTGTTCGATTTCAATTCCGAACACAAATGTTTGTCCAGCATCAATAACAGCGTAATTATTATCAGGATATATGAAACTAATACTATACTTCTTTTCAGAGTCACTACCTGAAATGAGCGATGAATTTTTTCTCTCATTTTGATATATTAGAGAAAATTCGCTATTACAGACAAGCTCCCAAGTATAGAGCGTTCTGGAAGTTTCATTTGTTATCTCCATCAGATTGTTTTGTAGATTGATGCTAACAGCGATTTTTTCAGTCGGCAATTTCTTCTTTGCTTTAAAAATCTTCTTGATTTGAAAAGATGGTGCATTTAATCCCACCAAAAGTGTTTCTTCTGATTCCGGGTTTGCTGAGTTTAAAAAGATAGTATTCTCGCCAATCTCGCAAAGCGTTTCTTTGGGCATTGGACCTGAAACTTCTCCCTCAAATTGCCACTGTGTCTGTGCCAAAGACAGAAAATTGGGGTAGCTTGCATCTCTTTCGTCAAAGAGCAAATAAGAAAAACCGCAGTAAGCTACTAACGAGATACTCTTTCGCACATGTAACCATATAGGAGCATGTATTGCTGATTTAACTTCGTATGCTTGATTCGCGGAAGAGTCTTGTAACAAAGTAACTAGAACCTCATTTGCCAGTTCATCGCTAAACACGCACTCACCTAAGTTGGTTGTAAGGCCAATCAGTGGATTGCTATTAACATGCTTTGTTGTGGAATCAATAGACAGAAATTGCTCTAATGTAAAACCTTTTGCGAGGTCATTTTCTTTTCCAAGCTCAGTTTGAATTGAAATAGTTTTATAGCAGTGTGAGCTAACCATAAACGCAAGATCTGTCTGTATAGTCGCCGCGAAATATCGTTGAGTTTCTGAGTTAATCCAGTTTTCGAAATAAATCGGAGAAATATAAATTGAGGGTTTTTCAAACCCACTGCAATCAACACCCCAATTAAGAATACCGATTAGTTGCAAAGGGTTTTCTGAAGAAACTAGAGGACCTCCGGAATCACCTTGGCAGGTGCTTTTCGACCAATTTAAAGTATTAGCAGCGCAAACCTGAGATCCATTTAAGCTCAACTCAGAAGAATACAGACCACCATACTTTTTACACTCGTCTGTTTTTAAAATAGAGATTTCTAATTTTTGTAGTTCTGCAGATTTAACCAAACCATGATTACTGATATTGCCCCAGCCATAAGTCAGTGCCTTTTGACCCACTTCAGCTTGAACAATTTTAGGCAACAAATGTCTGGAAACCTTTGCGGGTGTGCTCAGAAATACTAAAGCAATGTCATTAAGATACTTCCCGAAATCATAGTCTGGATGGATAATGATGGCTTTCACTGCAATAGCTTTATTAACATTTGATTGAAAAGAACGGTTCTCGCCTATCACCGCATGCCAATCTGATTGAGTTTGCGAAAAACAATGTGCGGCGGTCAAAACTACTTGAGGTTCAATGAGAACCCCTGCACATTCATGACCAAACTCAGTCCCTAAGCTTACCATCCAAGATGGCACTGCCGTCGACGTTCCACCTATGACTTTAGGAGAGCTGAGGTTTTTTTGCTCGCTCTCAAGTCCTTGGCAGCCAAAGATAAACAACAGAAATGAGAATTTAATAATTTGAAAATTATTCATTCTTCGTTGCTCCTTTTAGAGAATATTTAAAAGTAACTCGAGGCAAAATTGAGCCAGTACTTGTTTTGTACAATTTTTTAGATTCAAAAACTTCAAAACCAAAATAATTCTCAGCTAGCTCTAGTCTTTTTAAAATCAAATTATTAGAATCTTCTAATTTATTGTCTGCTCTATTAAACTTCATATGAACCCATTTGCGTTGATCCCACGGTCGAGCTTCATCAGGATAGAATTTGTTAATTTCAATTTCCGCAAGTGTTTCCTCGTTGTTGATTGACAATATTTGATAATCTTTCCATTCTACCGGAATTTCGAGCAAAATTTTCCATTCTTTGCCTTCAACATCTCGTGCTTTTATGGAGCTGACATCAATAAACTGTATGCTTTTTTCAGTTCTTCGAATCCGTACACGGCTGCTTTGCCATTGCATACCTAGTTCAAAACTGGTTGGTAGTTCAACATTTTCTTCAACATATGGACGATCTACGACAGTTTTTGCATAAAAGTACTCTTTTCCGTCAGGGAATAGTTCAACAGGAAATACATCGACTTTATCGACTTTTCGAAACTTCTGGACAGAACTTTTATTAATGCGGATAAAATCTGCTTCTGCCAATTTTGCTACTACGGGAATTACAATCGGAGCTCCAATGGATTTAATATATTCAAGGCTATATTTTTCGATAGGATATCCTGCTAAAACTGCAGCATAAGTATTATTCTCTAGAACTTTTGCAGTGGTTTTTTCTATGGTTGCGAGTTGTGATTCAGTTACGATTTTTTCTATTATTAAATAACTTTCAGTCAATCGTAAGCGCAATGGATAATTCGTGTTTTCTTCGCCTAAAATATCCAAATCTCTAAGAACTGTGTCATTAAAAGTAAAGAGTTTTGGATCCACGTTAGACGTAAAGCCTACAACTGCTAGAGAATTGTAGTATTTAAAATTTGTTGGAAAAATTAAATCTTCTGCGTTTGTAAAAGGAGAGTTAAAAAGTTTAATAAGCTCTTGTTCAGTATCTTCTATTCTTGAAGTATTTTCAGAAGAATTTAAATATGTTGTCGTCATTAAAGAATATTTAGAGGCATTTTTTTCAATTTCAGATTTTGCAATTAGATCTTCATACCCAGGTGGTAATGAAATAGTTTCGCCTGTATTTTCAGACCTTATTTCTAGTTCATCAGTGGTTAAATCTAGTTCATCAGTGGTTAAATCAGGTAAATTAAGATCTACTTTAACTTTCTTTGTGTCAGAGCAAGCTGCATTAATTAGTAGTGTTAGAAAGATTCCGCATGAAGCTCCTAAGATTTTCATATCAAATTTCCTTATAATAAAAATTAATAGTGAAGCTGTAGTTAGCAAAATTTAATTAAATTTGCAGCCATACCTGGCGAGAAAAAAAATGATTGGTAGCGGGGGTAGGATTTGAACCTACGGCCTTCGGGTTATGAGCCCGACGAGATACCAGACTTCTCCACCCCGCGTCATTTATGCATATTAAGCAAAGCTTAAGATCGGCAGAGCTGCCCTTATAAGAGCAGCGCTTTCTTTTGTCAACAGCTATTTATGCGGATTATTTGCTAAGATGCTGAAGTTTTTCGGCAATATCATGAAGTGGATCATCGACAGGTATTTGTAGTGGGGGCAGTGTAGATTTTTTATGCAGTGCATCAATATAATGTTCTATGGCACGAACAGATTGAGAGATCTGTGGGCGGTTGTGTAAAAAGCGATCTGAAAGCAGGTTTAGTTTGTCCGCAAGTTCTTTAACTTGATCAGACTCTCGAAGTTGCAAAGGATGAGGTTTTTTATTTTGAAGAAGAACGTCGAGATAACGATGAATTGAAACAAGGGGGCCGTAGATTTTATGAGTCTGAGAAATAGTCACATACATCGTAATTGCAATAAAAACCAAGCCAAGACCAATACAAATAGCAAGCGGAACAGAGAATTTTTCCAAGGTCATGATATTTTGTTGCTGAGATAATTCAAAATACGCGCCGATAGACGTGTAGACATCATAAAGAAAATAAGCCAGAACGGAGCATATCAAGACAGCAAAAGCGCAGTTTAGAAAAACGATGATAAGCCCCAGCTTGACTTGTTTATAGGGTTCTACAAGTTTCGATCCTACAACACCACGGCGCTTACTCAAGTTTTTGTCCCTTTGTTTGAAAAATTTTAATCCATTCTATCACGGGGCTTGGAAAAAAAGGTAGCGTTAAAGCAAAGATCGTTGGTAATTCATCAGAAAACTTACACCTAAGGCACAAGTCTTCGCCCGTAAAACTGTATTGCCGACGTGCCTAGATCGAAATCCATTTTTCAGAAAGAGCGCAACTTCATCTGCGGCAAAACCTGATTCTGAACCCATAACGACGATACTGGCAGGAGCCTCAATCTGCATATTTCGGGTTTGATCAATGTTCTCACTTTCCATCAGAAGATAGCGAACCTTTAGCGCATCAGGCAGGGCTGCGACAAATTCAGCGACATTACGATAGTGGTATAACGTAGGCACCCAAGCTTGTTTGCTTTGTTTGACGGCGCTTTTCATAATCGCCGACCAGCGTGATTTAAGCTTTTCATTCGCAAAATCTTTGTTCGTGTTGTTTGACAGTATCAAGTGCAGGTGATTGATGGCGTTCTCGCAAAGACCAGGTAAAATTTCTTCAAAAGAGCGCGGCTGTAATACACCGAGGGCAAGGTGAAGTTCTGGTTCTTGTTTCCTGACATGGTGTAGATTTTCAACCTGAATTGAGAATTGCGAGTTTTTCTTCGTTAAAAATCCTTCTACCCACATTCCTTGGCCGTTGGTCGCTTCGACGTGGCTTCCTGAAGGCAGCTTTAATACTCGTTGGCAGTGCGTTGCATCAGCTTCCTCTAATATCCAAATTTGAGGATCTGCATCGTCTGGGTAAGCGAAAAAGCGAAATTTATGCTTCGCCATTTTTAATAAACCTAATAGCGATCCAATCCGATTCGCGCAAAACAATGGCTTGCCCCAAGTTATAACGAGAGGCCAACTCTAGCATGTTCGTCTCATCTTCCGTAATTAGGCCCGATACGATTAATAAACCACCTTCGACAAGATTTTGTACAAATTCGGGCATTAAACGTTCAAGAACTGGAAATAAAATATTTGCGATGATGACATCGTAAAGTCCTTCGACATTATTTCCCTGGGTATCAAATTCAGCAGGTGTCAAAACACTGCCTAACTTTGCATATACAGAAGTTGAGTTCAAAATAGCGTTGGCTTCAGTCGCCGCAACAGAATCTGGATCGATATCAGTTGCAAAGACATTTTCAATGCCAATTTTTTTGCAGGCTATGGCTAATATTCCGCTGCCGGTTCCGACGTCTAAAACTTTCAGCTTAGGGTCTACTTTTTCCTGCATTTGATCAAAAAACCAATTTTCGATAAGACGCAAACAAAGTTTTGTGGTGGCATGGTTGCCAGTGCCAAAAGCCATGGCGGGTTCAATAATAATACTAAGATGCTCAGCTATGACTTTCTGCTCATGCCAAGGCGCACAAACATAAAAATGTTGAGTTTGAACAGGAACAAAGCTTTCTTTCCACCCCTCTGTCCATAAAGTTGTCGCTGTGGCTGTTGTATTGATAGTGATTTGGGAACCAAATTCACTCGCTAACAATGATTTAAGTTCGTCGACGGCCTGCGCATCATACTTATAAATAGACACTACTGATCCCAAACTAAGCTCGTCATATAAATGTTCTAATTTTTCTCGATCTTCATAATTGTAATCAATATCTAATCCCTCTACAGCGCCCTCAACAAACTGAATGTCTTGTTGTAAAAGCCAAGAAATTAATAGGTCTTTCGTCTGTACTGACTCTGATTTTACGGCAATTTGATAGGTTAGCTCTCCAAAACTCATAAATATCCTACTCCCTAAAATACGACATCAAAGTGCCCGCGGATTAGTCGACCGCCGAGCTTGACGTCTGCCGGCGAAGCATCAATCTGACGAAACTTGCCGGCGTATTTTTTGTTTACAAAGCGCCAAATTTCTGTCGCTAATACCCCTTCACCACCGGGGCTATGCAGCCCCTTACCAGTAATAATTCGGAGTGTAAAGCCTGATTGCGAAGATTTTAAGAGTTCCTGTATTTTATGCTGAACTTCATTCTGAGCTTCAACTAATGTTTTGCCGTGAAGATCAAGAGAAATAAGCTGAGTTTTAGCTTGTTTTTGGCGTGAGCGTTGGATTTGATTTGTAGATTTCGAAAATTCTGTGTTGAGTTTGTCTTTTTCTATTAGATCGCTATCTAATTCTTTCAAATGCTCTGTAAATAAGTCGGCAGCATTTTCTTCAAGATCAAAGAGCAGTGTTTTTTTAGTGCTTTTTGGAGGTTTTTTTTTCAAATCAGTCTCTATTTTGCGCTATCTATTGACATTCACCTGAGCGTACCGAATAATTTTCTTATTTGCGAGATTTGTTAGTGAATATTAAAAATTACGATAAGCAGTACCAAATTCTAAAAACTTGGGCTCAGAGATTTATTCTTATTTTAAGGACCGTGAACGACGATATTAATCGTAGTGATTTATTTCGTCTGGCGACGTCTATGGCCTACACAACCCTACTTTCTATCGTGCCTAGTTTGGCTGTTGTTTTTTCCCTTCTAACTGCGTTTTATCCTATAGTTGGAGATGACAGTAACCTTGTAAATGTAGCTAAAGATTTTATCTTTAAACATTTAGCAACTGGCAGTGGTGAAGTTGTCGTCGAATACTTGCAAAGTTTTCTGGCAAAAATAAATCCAGCTAAAATTGGTATTGTTGGATTTGCTGGTCTGATGTTTACAATGATTTTGCTCTTGCGGCAAATTGAACTTGCGCTCAATAGAATTTGGATGATTGAGCAGGAAAGAAGTTTTTTTAATCGTTTTTTATATTTTTGGACTTTTTTAACTTTAGGCGGTTTTGTTGCTGGATTGGTAGTAGGGGTTGTTGCAAAGCTCAACAGTCAGCTTACTGTCGCAAATCAATTTGTAAGCTTTTTTATTGAATCCGCCCAGGTACTTGTCTCTTGGGGAGGGAATTTCATCTTTTTTTTCATTCTCTATAAGATAGTGCCAAATTGTTTTGTAAAAACCAGAAATGCCTTAATGGGAGCTTTGGTTTCAAGCATATTGTTTTATTTGGCCAGCCACATTTATGCTGAATATGTAAACAACGTCGATTCTTATAAGTCGATATACGGAACTCTTGCAGCGCTTCCCTTGTTCTTATTATGGCTATATATAATTTGGCTCATTATATTGCTAGGAGCAGTCTTTGCCTGGAGATATGGCGAAGGATACCGCTTTCAGCAAACACAATCAAAACAGCAGATGACTCATCCAGATGGTGATTACGGTAGCAAGCTTTTAGATGGGTATTTACCTTTTGTGCTCTTAACTGCTGTTCAACAAGATTTTGAAATATCCCCTGGAACAGGTGTAAGCATTGATGCTTTGGCAAAAAAACTTGGTATTTCTTCTAGCAAAGTTTATCAAGGTTTAAAGACTTTAGAACAACTTAAGTTTTTACATAAAGCGGAACTGCCAATGAGCGGTACAAAAAAAGCCTCGCAAAAACAAGAGTGCTATTTCCCATCATGGCCGGCGCATGGCTTAGAATTTACAAAAATAAGCTCAACTCTCGCAATCCCTACAGTAAGTAGTTTAGAAATGTTATTCCCGTATTTAGAAGAAAAGTTAAAACGTGCTTTGTTAGCATGTGCGAAGAATAATTTTAAATCTCACGAAGGTTTGAAATTTCAAGGTTTGCTAAGCTAATTTCGTAATTTTAAGAAACTGAATTTGGTGGCAAATGTATAGGCAGAGATATAACAAACTCAGCCCCTTCACCGACTTTTGAATAGACATTGATTTCGCCTTGATGAAGCTTAATTAAAGCAAGCGTAAGGCATAATCCTATTCCGGTTCCGCCGGTACTTCGGTTGCGTGCATCATCGACGCGATAAAATGGATCAAAAATATATGGCAAAGCCTCTTCTGGAATTCCTTCGCCGCTGTCCTTAACGCGAATGTTAATAGTTTTATCTTTTTGCCAAAGATCTAATGTGATGACC
Source organism: Oligoflexales bacterium (assembly GCA_018060885.1). Classification (GTDB taxonomy): domain Bacteria; phylum Bdellovibrionota_B; class Oligoflexia; order Oligoflexales; family JAGOVF01; genus JAGOVF01. The sequence goes on from JAGOVF010000050.1 coordinate 12,898, forward strand.
CCATTTTTTTCTGAGTGCTTTACGGCATTCACAACGAGATTTTTGATAGCAAGATTGAGATAGTTAGGAGCGCCGCAGTAGAATTCTACGCCGTTTGATTGAATGCGAAAATCAATACTTTTTTCATCAAGCAATGGTTGAATAGACTTTTTTAATTCTTGTAAATGTTGCATGGCGTTTATTTTTACCCATTGAACTGCAACACTACCACTTTGTGCTTTTGCTAGTAAAAGTAAGTCCTCGATAATTTCAGACATATGCTTTGTTTCTTTTACAATTGCTGTTAATGCTGCGCGATATTCTTCTGCGCTGCGTTGCCTACGCAGAGCTAATTCTGCTTCTGCTTGCATTACTGCGAGTGGAGTTCTCAATTCATGTGAAACGTTACTCGAAAAGAATCTTAAGCGTTTAAAAGCATCTCCCATGCGGTCGAGCATGGCGTTAAAAGTCAGGGTCAGTTCTTTAAGTTCGTCGTTTGCAATTGGAACAGGAAGTTTTTCGCCAAGTTCGTTTGCATGTAGATTGGCTGCAGCTGCACTTATACTCCGTACGGGTCGCAAGGACTGTTTCGTCAAACGGTAACCAAAAAACATTGTTAGTAAAAGGCCTGCGGGCATCGCGGACCATAAAACAGTGCGAACACCAAGGAGAGTTTGTTGCGTTGGTTCTAATGACGTTGCAACTTGAATGAGTTCTCCGGTAAATCGCCCTGCTTGCATTAAGGGATAAGTTATTTCACGAAAAGTGCTGTCAAAGAGAGAGTATGTTTCTAACGTAGAAAGACCCAGTTTAGCGCGAGAGATTGCATTTGCCGAAACTGGTAATGCGACATTAGAGCTTTTAGCAGTGATTTTTCCTGAGAGGTCGATGATCTGCGCATAAGGTCGAATGATATTTTGCCCGAATAAATTCCCTAAAAAAGGTGCAGACTGATTCGAAAAAGAAAAATGCTCTCTGAAAAAGAAGTTATGCAGAGGATGATCGAAGGGCCGGTTGCGAGGTGCTTGGCCCTTAAAATTATTTATAGCTTTGGAAGTAGCCAGCAAAGTAGCGTCTATAGACTGATACAGTGTATCCTCGACAATGCGGTATACTCCTGCGCCTATACTTAAAAATACCAAAGACATCCAAAGTGTATGGAGTAGCGAGAGTCGAAAGCGAATAGGTATACGTTCAAATAGCATATGAACCTTTACCTCAAGTTAATTGGCCTTATTCACGAATTGTTGCCGTAGCCGCTAACTGGTTTTTATGAAGGACATCGCTCATGCTTTCTTTAGAGAGTTTCTGTAGCATGCCGCTGTCGAGCATATACCCATGACCGCGTACTGTTTTAATGATTTGTTCGCCTATGGATTTATCGAGCTTGTTTCTTAAATAACCAATGTATACATCGACAACATTTGAACTTGGCTCAAAATTCAAATCCCAAACGTGTTCCGATAACTGTGTGCGACTTAGGACAGTATCTGGATTATGCACAAAGTACTCTAATAGAGCATATTCCTTCGAGGTCAAAACTATAACTTGGTCAAAAAGGCTTACCTCTTTTTTCGCTGGGTTGATTTTAAGAGGTCCCAATTCGATGATGGGGAGAGCAGAAATAGGCAGACGTCTAAAAAGAGCACGAACCCTAGCTAATAATTCATCGATACTGAATGGTTTTGTTAAGTAATCGTCCGCACCATAGTCTAAACCCTTAACAACGTCACCAGTGTCATCCTTAGCGGTTAATATTAGCACCGGGGTTTTATTTTCTGCGCTTCTGATAGCTTTTAGAACAGAAAGTCCATCTTTTCTTGGAAGCATTAAATCTAGAAGGATTAAGTCGTAGGGATTTTCAAACGCATGCCATTCGGCTTCTTGGCCATCTTCTGCTAGGTCTACTGCATAGGATTCTTCCCGCAATACACGAACAAGAACATTCGAAAGTGCTTTATCATCTTCAACCACTAAAATGCGCATAAAAACCCTCCTCTCATCATAGGGACTCATATCATAAATAATGAAAAATTAAAGAACTATAAGGCTAAACCTGCTAATTATCTCGGATATTTAGTCCTGCTACATGTCATCCAGAGCTCCTCGTCATCCAGAGCTCCTCGTCATCCAGAGCCGAAGGCGAAGGATCTCAGACGTTAGATCTTTCCCCTTCCCCTTCGCAAAGCTCAGGGTCAGGGTTCAAGATGACTCCTCTAAAAAATCGACAAAAAAAAGCCGCTGACACTTCCTTAAAAAATGTCAGCGGCGAAAAGAAAAATCTAAATTAGACTTTGTCCTTAAGACCTTTGAGCGGGCGAATTTTTACGACATTGCGCGCTGGCTTTGCCTTAAACATCATTTCTTCACCAGTGAAAGGATTAGTACCTTTGCGAGCTTTAGTTGCTGGTCTTTTCTTGATCATGATTTTCATGAGACCAGGAACTGTAAAGTGACCAGGACCACGTGCTAAGTCTAAGCCAATCATGCTAGTGAGAGCGTCGAACATAGTACTGACATCTTTTTTGCTCACGCCTGCTTGATCCGCAAGAGTTGCCATGATGTCAGATTTTGTTCTAGCAGACTTTGCCGGAGACAAAGGTGTTGGAGCTTTTTTAACTACCATTTTCGGAGCTGCTGCTTTTTTTGGAGCTGCTTTTTTCGGGGCTGCAGCCTTTTTTGGAGCTGCTTTTTTCTTAGGGGCACTTTTCTTTTTCTTTGCGGCCATAAATGATCCTCTTCAAATCACGTTGTTAAAACAAAAACCAACTATTAAAACGTTAAAACCTTCAAGCGCGAAAATCAAGTAAATCTACAAAAAATCTGCATTTTTTTCGAATGAAACATCAAAGTAGTTTTCTTATCACGTAGTGTAATATGCCACCATTCTGCAAATATGTAAGCTCATCATCAGTATCGATGCGGCTTACAAGGCTAATAGTAAATTGTGTTCCGTCTTTTTTTGTAATTTGACATTCAATTTTGCTACGCGGCCTGATACTAGAAATACCGCTAATTGAAATCTGCTCTGAGCCATCCAATTTAAGTTCATCTGCATTTGTGCCTTCAAATTGGAAAGGCAACACGCCCATACCGATTAAGTTAGATCGGTGAATACGCTCAAAGCTTTCTGCAATCACTGCTTTTACACCTAATAACTGAGTCCCTTTTGCAGCCCAATCACGTGAAGAACCAGTGCCGTATTCTTTGCCTGCAAAGATCACCAAATCTTTTCCACTTGTTTGGTAGCGCATTGCAGCATCATAGATGCTCGTTTGTTCTCCGCTTGGAATATGTCGGGTATATCCGCCTTCGATGTTTTGCAGCATTTTATTGCGAATACGAATGTTGGCAAAAGTACCTCGCATCATCACTTCGTGGTTACCGCGTCTAGAACCATAGGAGTTAAAGTCTGTTTTTGTCACACCATGCTCAAGAAGATACTTGCCAGCTGGACTTTCTGATTTAATAGAGCCAGCAGGAGATATATGGTCGGTAGTAACACTGTCTCCAAAAATCGCTAATACTTGTGCTTGATGGATATCTTTGACGGTGCTGGTTTGTTTTTCCATGTGGGTAAAATAAGGTGGATTTTGAACATAGGTACTTTTGGAGTTCCATTTATAAGTAAATCCAGTGCTGGTTTTTATGTTTTGCCATTGCGTCGGGCCAGTAAAGACATTTGCATAACGACTGCGAAACATTTCCGGTGTTAGTGACTTTTTGAGTGTCTCAGATATTTCTGCATTACTAGGCCAAACATCGCGCAGAAAAACTGCTTTGCCGTTTTTATCGTGACCTATTGGATCTTTTTCTAAATTAATATGAATAGAGCCAGCAATTGCATAAGCTACGACAAGCGGCGGCGAAGCTAAGTAGTTTGCTTTGATGTCTGGGCTTATTCTACCTTCGAAATTGCGATTGCCTGATAGCACAGCACAAACCACAAGGTCTTCTTTCTGGATAGCTTGTGAAATCTCGCTTTTCAAAGGCCCAGAGTTTCCGATGCATGTCGTGCATCCGTAGCCAATTAAATTAAAACCCAATTGATCGAGTTGAGTCTGTAATCCGGAAGCTTCCAAGTAGTCAGAAACAACTTTAGATCCAGGAGCCAATGAAGTCTTGACCCATGGTTTTACTTTTAAACCTAAAGCATTAGCTTTTTTTGCAACTAGTCCAGCTGCCAGCATTACTGAAGGATTCGATGTATTTGTACAACTTGTTATTGCAGCAATTGCTACATCACCGTGTTTTATGCTGTAGTCGCTTTGACTGACCGGGCTTTTGACTTGAAGTTTCTCTTCTGGAACTTTGAAGCCATCTTTGAGTGCTTTTGCAAATGCAGAAGCAGCGTCACCTAAAAGCACTCGATCTTGAGGCCTTTTTGGGCCAGCTAGACTTGCTTTGATTTGCGTTAAATCGACTTCAACAATATCGGTAAATTCAGGATCAGCTTGATTTTCGTCCCACCAAAGGCCTTGTTCTTTAGCATATTGTTCGACTAAAAAAACGCGATCTGGATCACGACCAGTAAAATTCAAATAATTAATCGTTTCAACATCTATCGGAAAGAAGCCGCAAGTAGCTCCATATTCTGGTGCCATATTTGCAATCGTTGCTCTATCTGCTAATAGCAGGTGTTTCAAACCATCGCCGAAAAATTCGACAAATTTACCGACCACGCCCTTTTTTCGCAGCAGCTCGGTAATTGTTAAAACTAAGTCAGTAGCAGTGGTGCCTTCAGGAAGTTTACCTTTTAGTTTTACTCCCACGACCTCAGGTATAAGCATAGAAACTGGTTGACTGAGCATTGCCGCTTCCGCTTCGATACCACCCACCCCCCAGCCGAGAACACTCAGTCCATTCACCATAGTCGTGTGACTGTCAGTACCAACCAAAGTATCGGGATAGGCCCAATATTCTTGGTCTTGCTTATTAACAAACACAGTTTGTGCCAAATATTCGAGATTGACTTGATGGCATATTCCCGTACCTGGAGGAACAACGCGAAAATTGTCGAAGGCTGTTTGTGCCCAACGTAAGAATTCATATCGTTCTTGATTGCGAGAAAACTCTATGTCAACGTTTTCATCAAAAGAGCTGGATTTAGCATATGAATCTACGGATACAGAGTGATCAATGACTAAGTCAACTGGAGAAAGCGGATTGATTTTGCGAGGATCGCCACCAAGTTTGGCCATAGCGTCGCGCATTGCCGCAAGATCGACAACAGCAGGAACTCCAGTGAAGTCCTGCATTAAAACGCGTGCGGGGCGAAAAGCAATTTCGTGATCTGATTTTTTAGTTTTAAGCCACGCAGAAAAAGCGCGGATATCGTCCGGTTTTACAGTTTGCCCATCCTCAAAACGCAGTAGGTTTTCAAGTATCACTTTTAAGGACTTTGGCAATTTGCTGCCTAAACCTGGTAAAGCTCGATCTAGAGTCTTAAGGCTATGGTAAAAGTAAGTTCTACCCTTCACGCTCATAGATGTTTTGGTGTTAAATGAATTTTGCTTGGCCATACGGAAGACTCCTTGGTAATAATTTTTAGTGAGTGCTCTGTTCTACGCGTTTAGCGCGCGTAGGATTCTCAGCCTTACTTGCCCGAGATAATCCACACAAAACACAGCACAATTGATTTATTTGGAACTCTAAGATTTGTGACATGAAATGCGGTAAATGTCCAGATTTATTAAAACATAAAGCAAAAGTACCAGCGCTCATTTCAGCGGGAAAATAAAGTAAAAAACTTAAGCTTGGGAGGAAGCATATTTTGTAGTATGAGGCACTTGGGGGCGAGGGTATAAATATGTCGAAATTTATTAGTTTAAAAGATCTATTGCACATCTTACTTATTTCAATCGCACTAGCAGCATGTGGCAAGGGCGATGAAAGTCATAATGATAAAGTGGTGAGTCCAACGAATTGGCAAGATGCTAAACCTAATACAAATGATAGAGAAGCTACTTCTGAAACTTCACAATCTACAGAAGATTCAAGAAATACAGGCCGAGGATCTCAAAGCGAGAGAGAAAATTCGCAGAATTCAAATAAGCTTGAAGAAAATGCAAAAGAATCCATAAAGCGCGTAGATATAAGTTCTTCAGATCTAGATTCGATGTCCATCGACGAACACCCAATCTGTTCGAAAAATGAAATTAGTTATGCTCAAAAACAGGCCTGCCAAATTGAATTAGTATTGTTAACGCTAACCAATAAAAAACGCATCGCAGCCAATCTTGCTCCACTGTCTTTTAATGCGGATCTTATTCAAGCTGCAAGGCTTTGGTCTTGTGAGATGGCAAGCAGTAATTATTTTGGACATGAAGGTTGGGAAGAGCGTTTCACGTCCTCGGAGCTGACTCCCGGCGCAGAAAATATAGTACAAGTGAATAGAGGGAACGATTTTTCTACCGCAGTGAGAATGTTTGATTTGTTGTGGGAAAGTACTTTGCATCGAAATAATTTAATGTCACCGCTGTTTTTTCAGATTGGAATCGGCGTTTGTCGAGGTGAGCACGGGCTCTTTGCGACGCAGCTCTTTACTCCTGATGCCGCAAGCTAAAGAAGCTGGCCGGCCAGTCAGGTTAAATTATTAAAAAATATTAACAGCTTCTGTACACACTAACAATTTGCTATGCTTTTTGACTGAGGCCTTTTTGCTTTGGACTTGACCTTTTGACTAAAACAATTAGATTCTCCATCCGCGCAGATAGATTTTTTTAATGAGATGTATTGGTGAATGGCGGTAGGCTGAAGTTGGTTTATAAGTCCGAAAAGTAATTTGCCGGCGCGTTAAATTAGGTGGATTTTTAGTTTTAACAGTTTTTTAAAGGAGAATGGTATGAAGATTAAGGGAATTTTTGCTAGTGTTCTAGCAACAGCAATTGCTGGAAGTGCCTTTGCAGAAACAAAGACAACTTTCCAAAACAACTTGCACAGTGGTATTTTGGTTTCTCCAGCTCAGTACAACCAAGTAAGTGGTGCTAAGACTGATCTTTCAATTGGTTTTGATCAGCTTTCAGCTGAAAAATCTGGTACAAATGGTTTCGATGCCGAAGCAAATGATACAAACTTAAGGGCAACAGGTATTTATAGTTTTACAAATATCGGTCTTAAAGCCGGTATGGATGTTGCTATTGGGTCAACGACGATTGAAAACAACTCAACAAATGTGAACTATGATAGTTCAATGATGGCAATTGCTCCTGTTGCTTTGTATACAGCAAACGATATGTTTACAGTTGCTATGCAATATACTTATGCAACTGAAGAGTCTGATCAAGCTAAGAAAACTACCACCCTTACTGAAGATACTCAAGATGTGTCTTACGGAATCTTTACTCCAGCATTCTTAGTTTCTATGGGTGCGTGGGAAGCTGGTCTAGTTTATTCAACTGAAGTAGATGAAGAAGCAACAAATTCTGATGATTTACCTTTAGAATATGCGGCTGAGTGGAAAATTCATGGTCGTTACTCTGTAATGCCAGAGCTTGCTCTTGGTGGTTATGTAGGTCAAGCTATGTGGTCTTCATTTGATGCAGACGCTGTAACTGGGAAAAAAGAAGATGACCAAACAACTGTTGCTGCTAACGCACAATGGACAATGGACGCACTCAAGTTAGAAGGCATCTTGGCTTGGAACAGTGATTTCTACGGTGATAATGCAAATATGAGCACTGACAATATTTCTACAATCATGGTAGAAGCTGGTGCAGACTATGCTGTTGCTCCTACTGCTAGCGTTGGTGGCGCTCTTGCTTACACAACTGGCTCGGACTCCGCAAACAATGTTGATTACGATGTAAACACTCTTGGTGTTACAGTTCGTGGAAACTTGATGTTCTAATTTAAAAAGTAATTTATTTAAAATTTTAGCCCCTAGTTTAATCGCTAGGGGCTTTTTTTAATTTTTTCCGCCTATTAAGCGTCTTCTAACCAAGGCGCTCTTTGATAAGCAAGCTAATCAGAGGTTTGTCTGCACGCGCCCCAAGTTGTACGGCTACTTGTTGCATTATTTTGCCAAAATTTTTGTCCGCACTAGCTAGAATCGCGGCTTCGACTAAAGGAAGAATTTCTTCTTTGTTTGCTTTAGTTGGCAGAAATGAATTGATAATGGCCATTTCTTTTTCGAGGTCTGCCGCTCTGTCTGGCATTTCAACGATCGATTTTTGTATTTTTTTTGCGTAAGACTCAACTGCGGCAATATAGTCATCGTTGCTGGCTAGTTTATTTTTTTCTCGCAATTGTACGTCTAAGTATTTGAATTCGCTTAATAACATGCGAATTACGGTCAATCTCTCTTTGTCTTTGGCGCGCATGGCTGTTTTCATTTCTTCAGTCAAAGTTTCTTTAATATCCATATTTTGTCTCCCTGTGCTGGTAAGTTGCCAATTTATAATACTTTAAATAAAAACTCATGTAGTGAATGGGGTTTAGCGTAACAAAGTTTAGTTTTCTGACAATAAGCCGACTGATCAGTGAAGGTACAATATTTTTAGAGGTATGAAATTGAGCTCAATTAGCAAAAAAGCATTACTAATAGACGATTCAGAAATGCAACGCGCCTTGTTGCGGGACATACTTCACAAGATGAATTTTGAAGTGTTTGAAGCTGAGAATGGTCGTCTAGGTTTGGATAAAATCATAGAATGCGCTCAAGATTTCAATATAGTTTTTTGTGACGTCAATATGCCAGTACTCTCTGGTTTAGAAATGCTTGAGCAATATCGAGCCTATTGTCAGGAAAATCCTCATATAAAAGCTCTACCAATTATAATGCTAACTTCGGAAGCGGATCGTGAAAGTATAGTGCGTGGCAAAGCTGCCGGTGCAGCAGGATGGTTGATAAAACCAGCTAAGCAAGAGCATATCGCTAAACTTCTCAATGTTTTTGCAGCTGCTTAGGCACGGAGGAAAAATGAACCAACATCTAAGTAGTGAATCAAAAAATAATAGCTTGATGAGAGTTTTTGATAATCAAAGAAAGCTTTGTGCGGCCTTGTTAGATCCATTTGTGCTTTTGGATTCGGAACAAAATATACTCGAAGCCAGCGGTGAATTTGCTGAAATATTTAAAACAGAAAAGAAAAGTTTAGTCGGTAGAAATTTAATGGACCTTTTTGAATTTAGTGTGGGCAACAAAATTCTTTCGGCTGATGAATTGTTAAAATCAGTGCCATGTCGCTTTGACGAGGTGAAATGCAGTGTGAAATCACCTACAAAAACTGAAGATGGGCTTTTAGTTATAATTGCAAGTCATCCCTTTTTAGACAGAATGGATGAGGTCTTGGGTTATTTTTTGCAAATAAGAGACGTTACAGCTGACGCTCAATTGCAATCGGAGTATAAAATTAAGTCGCAACAGACTATGACGGATCCGCTAACGGGTTTAAGAAATCGGCACTACCTTGAAGACTTTGTGGCTACGCAATTTGAATTCTTTAAAGAAAAAACGAAATTGGAAAATGAAAAAGGGGCTTTTTTGACTCTTATGATGGTCGATATTGACCACTTTAAAAAAATAAATGATACCTATGGCCATCAAGCGGGAGACTTTATAATAAAAGGTGTTGCCAGACAGGTTTCTGAGTTAGTGCGAAAAACAGATGTAGTGTGTCGATATGGTGGCGAGGAGTTTATAGTATTTCTAATAAATACATCTGCTCATTACGGAAAAAAGGTCGCTGATAAAATGCGGCAAAGTATTCAAGATAAGAGCTTTCATTTTGAAAATAAAATATTAAATGTCACGGCTAGTTTTGGAATTTCTCAGCTCAATGCAACCGACCAACAAATAGCTCAAGTAATAGCACGAGCAGACGCGGCTCTTTATAAAGCAAAACATTCAGGCCGCAATCAAGTACAAGTAATTGAAAACGAAGAAGAGTTGAAAAATATTCAACATATAAAAGCAGCGAGTTAAAATTTCTTAAATTGCATCAAAAGCTGTTATAAATGCGATCTCCGGCATCACCCAGTCCCGGTAGAATATAACCATGTTTATTTAGTTCGCGATCTAAACAAGCTGTGTAAATTAGAGTTTCTGGAAAGCTTTGGTGAATTTTTTTAATACCTTCAGGTGCAGCTAACAAACAACAGTATATAATTTTCTGAGGCTTTAATGGAGATAGCAGCTCAATTGCAGCAAGACCACTATGGCCACTTGCGAGCATGGGGTCGAGGATTATAATATAAGGCAAGTT
>JAGOVF010000051.1 GCA_018060885.1 Oligoflexales bacterium
GGAGATCGATTTGCAGAACAAGCTATTCAGTCATCGCACTATCACTATCATGATGGTTTTAAGTTTAAGTTTCATCGCCTGTACGCGAGAAGAAAAATTCCCGCAGCTTGGACTTAATTTTGCTGGACCAATCGATGTTGCTTCAGATGGCGAATATTTTTACGTCTTAAATTCCGATACCGAACGCACTTATAACAAAGGCTCGTTGATGGTCATTGACGAAAAGGGTGCGCGTCTTGCAGCTGTCGAAATACCGCGGCTTGCGCGTGTAATGCATATTGCTGGCAAGGATCTCATCATTGGTGTGGCGGAAAGCGAAAATGATGGCAGCCATGTACTTCTTTTCGACATCAGTAATCCTGAAGCTCCTCAGAAAAAAGCGCGCCTCGATATCGATTGCATACCTTATGGAATAGCGGCTCGCGAAAACTACGCCTATTTTGTGGTGAGCTGTTTGGGTGGTTCTATTTATGTTGGAGAATTTGCCGAAGATCGCAGTGCGAGTTTAATCTACAAATCTCGCTCTTTTGGTGTGACGCGCCGGGCCATTCATATTGATACAACCAACAACTTAGCCTATTTATTCCCGACAAATCCAAGCAGTCAATCGCGCTATGATCAATTGCGCGTTGATAGTTATGACTATAATGAAGAGGGCGTTGCGACCGAAGGCTCGAATGAAATACCCGATGATTTTGAAGTCACTTTGCGCGATCGCAACAATTTAAGCCAAAGAGAATTTATCCAGTTTGTCGTGTTGGATCTTACACGCGAAAAATCTGAAGGTTTTGTTTACAAGACTAATGCTACTCATCCAGAAATTGCGAAAGAGCGTCGCTGGCTTTACTTTAACCTAGAAAATTTCGACGGCCATCCGGATGTTGACGGTAGTACCGTTGCAGGCTACAGCGCCACAGCTTATAAGTACTATCGCACAAATTTCTGGATGACGCGGCCAGATCCGACGGACCCCAACTCGTTTTTTATATCGCACCGCGGCCTCATTACCGGCTCACCCCACGCCAACAATATCGTCAGAGTCAGCATAGTCGGCGATCCCTTTAGTAATCGCTCTACTGGAGAACCAGCCATAACGAGCAGCTTTCTGCAATTTGAACGCGTCTACGGCTTTAGTGGTGAGGCGCAAAAATGGCATTATCCGAGCGCTTTCGATGTCGGGCGCAGTGGAGGGGAAACATTTTTTTTAATAAATCATTTCCAAGATTTAGATACAAAACGGCGCAATCAAAGCGTTGAATATGGATTGAGTGCACGGCCTATTTATGGCTTCGATTGGCTACAGGAGTCACATGACGTCAGCCCCAGCAATGCTTTTTACCAAGTTGCTTTAAACAAACGCGGCTATGCAATGAGTTGTTTGTTTTATACAAATGCTATGGTACTTTTTCAGGTATCCCCCTTTACTGGCCCAATTTCGTTTACGAAGCTCGAGTAGCTCTTGTCGATGAAGATAGCTTTTAATGGATGGATGGGGTTCGTAATAAAAGAAGTAATTTTTAGATAAAAACATTTTGTAATAAATTAAATGAATTTAAAGCGACTCACACTCTCTGGTTTTAAATCCTTCGCCGATAAAGTGACTTTGCACTTTGACCGCGGTGTTACAGGAATTGTCGGACCAAACGGATGTGGAAAAAGCAACGTCATCGACGCTGTGCGCTGGGTTATGGGTGAACAAAACGCCAAACACCTTCGCGGTGAACAAGCAACGGACATAATTTTTTCTGGCTCTGAAAAACGCAAGGGCCTTGGACTTGCAGAAGTTAGCCTAACTTTCGACAATTCTGAACAGAACAGTTTTTGTCCGCCAGAATATCGTCACGAATCTGAAATTACGATTACACGTCGCCTTTACATTGATGGTCAACGTGAATACTTCATAAATCGCAAACCCTGTCGTTTAAAAGATGTCGTCGATTTCTTCACCAGCACAGGTCTTGGTGGGCGCGGCTACTCCATGATACAGCAAGGCCAAGTCGACCGTATATTAAATGCCAAGCCTGAAGACGTCCGCGAAATTCTTGAAGAAGCCGCAGGAACTCTTATTTATCGTAAGCGCAAAATTGAGGCCCTCAAAAAACTCGAGGCTGCGCAACTCAACTTATCTCGTGTCGAAGACATTTTAATCGAACTTCAGCGCCACAAAGAAAGCCTCTCCGAACAAGTTAAAAAAGCACAAATGTGGCAGGAGCTAAGCAAGCAGCTTAAAAATGACGAAATTAAAATGCTCAGCCACAACTACCGTCACTTTAGCGATGAATATAACAAAATTGACGCAGATATTGGCAGTGCTCTTGCGCAAGAGGCCTCTCTAACTAGAGAAATGGCCGATGTAGAAGACCGTCAAGCCGAACTTCAAGAAATTCTCGACCGCGAAGCTCCCCGACTACAAGTACTGCGGGAAGAAATAGCGCAGCTTCGCGAAGATATTGCTCGCAAAGAGAGCGCGATTGTTAATTTATTGAATAAGCGCGAAAGCAATGAAAAATATCTGACACAACTTCAAGGCCAGCTCAGCGAAGCTGATGAGAGTTTTCAGCGTTTAAGCACACAAAAAACAGAAGCAGATTTTAAATATAACGAAGCTTCACGTCTCGTCGCAGGAATTGATCAATTAATTGGTACTTTGCAGGATGAGCTTGACTCTATCGACACAGGTTACAATTCATATGAAGATAAGAAGAACGAACTTGAAGAACAGTTAAAAACTCTCAACCGCCTTCAAGACAACAATTCACTGCGCAAAGAATCCTTGCAAAAGGACGCGGCAAGATCGCAGCGCGAGCAAGCAGATTTATACGATCGCATCCTTTTATTACAAGATGATGTCAAGGAAGCGCAGATTTGGCTTCAAGAAGCAGAAGCTAAAGTAACTGCCGAAAAAGCAGGTCTAGATAAAGAATTAAAAGAAAAACATTTTTTAGATGCTGAAATCGCTAACAAACTCGATCAGCTGACCGATCTAAAGTCTGCCGAAGACTCTTCCAAAGAATTATTTTTTCAATGCAAAGCTAAATTAGACTCACTTGTTGAATCAGAACTCAGCGATACAAAACTTCGTGAGCACACACTCGCTCTTGCAAAACAAAGTGGTCTTAAACTACCCATCTTATCCGACCTGATTGAAATCGACGATAAATCAGGCGTATTGGGTCAAAAGGCTATTTTTGCAGTCGACAGCTTACTGTCTAGTTTATTAATAAAAAGCAATGCTGATTTAAATAAAATTCAGCAATCTAATAGTGATTTGGGCTTCTCGTTCAGCGCCTTTGTTTCTTCATCTGATTCAAACCAAGATGAGAATAACCCCGCTATAGAATGGGCTGAAAAAAGTGATCTTATTCCTATCAGCGACTTTATTAGAATAAGACCAGAGGCTAGCGATACGTCAGGCCTTATAAGGGTTTTATCGAGAATATTTTTTTCAGAAAACTCTAATCTTGATGACAGTTTTTTAAAAACGATCCCTGCAGATTGCAAGATTATAACAAAAACTGGATTTATTTTTTCCGCGTCATCTTCTTTAGTCTTCCATCGTGGAAGTGCTGATGTTCGAGGATCTTTGAGCCGCGAAGCAGAAATCACCACTTTAAGCAAAAAGCTCGAAGACATCACGGTCAAGCTCGCTATGGATAAGTTACAAGTTCAGCGAATCAACAAAGAGGTCGATGACTGCAGAGAGAAGGTCAGTCGAATTGACGATGTACTCGCGAATCAAAACCGCCAAGTTCTGGAACTCCTCGGCGATATGCAGTCGTGCCAACATACTTTCGAGCATAAAAAACATCTATTAAAAACGGCTGAATTCGATCTCGGCGAGAAGAAAAAAATTGAAGAAGCGGATAAACTCGAGCTCATAAAATTAAGCGAAGCTCTCAACTCCATAGAACTCGAACAAGAGCAAACGCACGCAGAGCTTATTAGCTTAAGGTCTCAATACGAAGGACAAGAAGAGCGCCGCAATGAAATTATGCGCCAGATTAAGAGTAAAGAAATTGAACAAGCCGCGTTAATTTCCAGCCTAAGCGCTCATAAAGAATCCTTAGACCGCATCGAGCAGGAATTAAATTTAGTTAGAGCGCGCCAAGAGAAGCGGCGAGGGGAAGTCACTGCGGCTCAAAATGAACTCGCAAATTTTGAACAAGACTATGCGACAAACCAAGCGGCAATTGAAACATTGGTCCATGCTAAAGAAAACAAAGACGCTGACCTGATTAGCCAGCAAGAAGGGCACGCGAGCGTTATTGAAGAGTTAAAAGTCATCGATAATAAACTAAGAGAAATCCGCGATCTACAGAACAAGAACCAAAGATCTTTTGCCGACAAAAAGATTCACATGGAGCGGGCAAGAATTGCCATTGACTCCGCTATTAGTCAGGCGGAACAGGATCACCATCTAGATCTGCGCACCTTCGAGTTCGAACTTGATCCTGATTTTGATCAGCAAAAATTGAGCAAAGTGATCACTCAAACACGTGCAGCTATCGAAGGGCTTGGCGCTATCAATATGATGGCTATCGATGAATTTGAAGAGTTGGTTACACGAGAGAATTTTATTTCCGAGCAACGCGACGAAGTCTTGGCGAGTATAAATCTATTAAGCGACGCTATAGATGAAATCGCCGTCACTTCAGAAAAAAAATATCTATCAACTTTTCACGCTGTAAATGCAGAGTTTTCACAGCTTTTCCCAGTTTTATTCCCACGCGGTGAAGCACATTTAATTTTAACAGACGAAGAAAAGCCTTTAGAGGGTGGCATAGAAATAATGGTGCGTTTACCAGGTAAAAAGCATCAGCGCCTAAAGTTATTTTCAGGTGGAGAAAAAGCGCTTACGGCTATTTCTCTTATCTTTGCTTTACTTAAAACTAAACCAACACCATTTTGCTTTTTGGATGAAGTTGATGCCCCGCTAGATGAAGCAAACGTCGGTCGTTTTAATCGCGTTCTCGACGCTCTTTCAAGTAGATTCCAGTTTGTTATCATCACTCACAACCGTCGAACTATGGAAATTCTCGATACGCTTTATGGTGTGACTATGCAGGAGCCGGGGGTTTCAAAAGTTGTTGGCGTTGATATGCAAAAAGACATACCAGCTCATCTTAGAAAAAATCAACAAGCCGAGACTCCTAGCGAGACCCAGAGCCTTTCTTGAGTTATCTGGCAATTCTAGTTTATACTGTTCCTATACTCTAAAAGACTGTGTTTACCAGCAAGCTCTCTATTAACAGGATTATCAATGTCACGAAATTGTCTTACAGCAAAATTAATGCTTTTATTTCTGATTTTTGTGCAGGTCTCCTGTTCTGCTGAAAAGGAGTTGCCGGGCGAAGGCGAGCCGAATTTAGATGGCGGTAGTTCTGACATCAATGGAGCCTGGAACGGAATTATAAATACTAAAAGTGAAACAAAACTTACTTTTGAACCAGTAACTCTTAGTCTAACCTTTCAAGCAGAATCAAAATTTTTATTAAGCATGAAAAATTCCCAGCAATTGACTCATAATATTGAAGGTGTCTATAGCACTTACCCCGGAGACAAGCTTGCCTTGCAAGTGAAGAAAAGCAGCCTAAATGAATTTATGAAACCAAATCAGAATTATATTTTTAAGCTGCTTCGCGAAGAGAACAAATTGCTTTTAGAAGGCAATTCTTTTGATTTTTTATTGACCCGCGGTGAATTAGTCGATGATAAGGACGATAAAAGCAAACTTCCTCTCTTTGTAAACAATTGGTTCTGCGAAGATAAACTGCTTAATCAGTGGACTTTACAAATTAACAGCGCAGACCAAAGCCTAATGGCTTTAGTAGAATCAAAAATCACCAAGGGGCGGGGCTTATTTATTCGGGGAGCTGTGGAAAAAGCTGCTACAGAAATGGATTACAACATTGGTCTTGAGCTTAAAGCAGATGCAATCTATGTCGGCAGCGGAACGCTGAAACTTTTTAACGACTCCAGCTTAGAACTTCGACTAGCGCAAAAACCAGAGCAGGAGCCCAAGCTAACTTTATTTAACCAAATCTTTCGCTGCTCTGCCGTTCCAAAATAAACCATCCTGGGCATGAGGTAATCCTGAGCTATAGGTCATCCTGAGCGAACGCGAAGGACCTCTTTGTCATCCTGAGCGAACGCGAAGGACCTCTTTGTCATCCTGAGCCTGAGATTGCCAAAGAGGAAAGATCTTTCGCTTTGCTCAAGATGACAGTGTCATAGCTTGCCAAACGAAAAAGATCTTTCGCTCTGCTCAAGATGACAGTGTCATAGCTTGCCAAACGAAAAAGATCTTTCGCTCTGCTCAAGATGACAGTGTCATAGCTTGCCAAACGAAAAAGATCTTTCGCTCTGCTCAAGATGACAGTGTCATAGCCTGCCGAAGCGGATGGATCTTTCGCTCCGCTCAAGATGACACATAGCTCAAGATGACTGTGCCTACAGTGGCTTATACGGCTGAAAAAAATGATTCATGCCCAATGCAACACCATGGTTTGACCTAACAAAATCCCAACCATAATCCAGCCTAAATGTTACTCGAGGTGCTTTTGGAAGTCCGATTCTCAAACCTAAACCACTCGTTAAACTATAGTGTTCCTTAAGCTCTTGCCATCGATCTGATGCCCCACCCACATCTGAAAACCATAAGTAGCTGTAGCTAAAATTCTCACTGCGAGAAAACTCTCTACGAACTTCTGCATTTAAATATGCGGCACGTCTACCTCGATAAACACCTTCTGGAGTTCCTCTAATTGCATCAAGCCCGCCTAAATAATACTTTGAAGCTGTATCAGAGTGCTCATTTTGACCGATGAATAGGTGCATCGCAAGATTGCTGGAAGCTGGCAAAACTTGGTAATAAAAACTTTCAAATTCTAATCGAGATCCAGATCGCCTCTCACTATTGAGAGTGCCGATTTTTAATATGGAACGCGCCCCATCGTAAATTTGGCCATAGCGTTTAATACCATCAAAAATAAAAGTAGGTAAAACCTGAGCCTCAAATACCGGCTCAGAAGGATATTGTTGTGAAATAGCTGCATTTTCGGCCGCATCTTCCTCAATCACTTTTATAGAGTTTCTGTCGTAGTTTAAATCAATTCCAGCTTGCAAACGACTATTCTGCATGATTTGGCTTAAAGCTGGAAAGCTAATGGGCGCATACATATATGCCCGGAGCTTGTGGCTATCTATATCTAAACGATAAATTTCTTCAAAAGCCTTGTCGTATATAGCGCGGTTGCGTTGCGTATTCCATAACTCTAAACCCATTTCATAGCGTGCTTGATAGGCAAAGGGGGATTTAATCCACAACACATAACCCCAAGGAGCCTCGCCATATTGTTCCATTTGCCCACCCAAAGTAAGCAAACGACCGAAACTATGCGTATCGTAAATACCTAGAATTTTCAAAGGCTCGCCACCACCATATGCAGCACGGATTACAGGAATTGTAGTCCAAGCTTCCTTAACAGTAATTAATAGAGTCCCGTCCTGAGGAAAGTTAGACTTAGTCGCAAGAATTTTTTTCTTAAACCCAACTTCTACATGATAAAAAACTCCTGTTTTGAGAAGTCTTAGACGGATATTTTCTATGCCGCTTTGCTTTATTAGCTTAGGTAGATTACGCAGGCGCAAAAAATGCCGAAGCCATTTTTCGCTAGTTCTCTCAAATCCAGAAAGTTCCAAGTCAACAATATTGAGGTCTGGCTCTTTAGATAAATTGTTAAGCACCTCCGGCTCGGAAAATGCTGCATTTGCAAATACTAAAAAGAAAAATAGTCTTATTTTAAAGATAAGGGTCTTCTTTGCTAAGAAAACATTGAACATAATCTTTCACACCATCTTCTAAATTTTTGAAACGCAAGAGATCAAAACCTTGATCGAATAAGCGGTCCATTTTAGCTTCGGTAAAATACTGATATTGATTTCTAATTTCTTCTGGAGTGTCAATATACTCTATACTTGGAGCCGAACCCAGCGCTGAAAATATTGCTTTTGCTAATTCATTAAAACTTCTTGCTTTACCAGTACCGAGATTATAAACACCGTTTATTAAACTCGATTTACGCTGAAACACTTCATACATCACTTCGACAACATCTTTGATATAAATAAAGTCGCGGCGCTGTTCACCGTCTGAAAAATCTTGTCTATGTGATTTAAAAAGTTTAAGAGTGCCAGTTTTTTGAATCTGCGCATAAGCTTGGTTTACAACACTGGACTGCTTTTTTTTATGGTATTCATTAGGGCCATAGACATTAAAAAACTTAAAACCAGCCCAATGTTTTGGAGCCTTTTTTTGATTCGAAACCCATCTGTCAAATAACTCTTTACTAAAACCATATGGATTAATAGGTGCAAGTAGCTTTTTTCCTGCATCTAGATCACTAAAATCTTTTTCTTCTGCACCGTAAGTTGCGCCTGAAGATGCGTAGAAAAATGAACTTTTGTATTCAGCACATAATTTATACAACTCGGCTGAATAGCGAAAATTGTTTTCTAGAAGATAATCGACGTTTTTTTCAGTTGTGGCTGAACAAGCACCCATGTGAAAAATTGCTTTGATGGATGATATATTTTTCTCTACGAAGCTGAGACCGCTTTTAATAGCTATAATATCGACAAACTTTCTTTTGGTGAGGTTTTTCCACTTTTCGTCTTCACCTAGATCGTCAATTACAAGAATATTGGTATAACCAGCTTCATTAAGCCGCCAAATCATCGCGCTGCCAATAAATCCTGCGCCACCCGTTACGACGATCATTATTCTATCTCCATAGGCAAAATAGTTTCCGTCACATTGTAATGAAAATTCATGCTTTATCCAGCAATCTCTCTGGTGTAGCGCCGGAGAATGACTTATAATGAAGAAGATTGAAAAATCTTGAAAAGAGTCCCTGAATCAAAGGCATAAAGAATGTTTGGTATTGGTTTTTTTGAGCTAGTTGTCATAGCCATCTTTGCAATAGTCTTCGTCGGACCCAGTAGGCTACCTGAAATGATGCGTAAGGCCGGGCGCTTATTCGTCCAAGCTCGCCGCATGTCTAACGAAGTGCGGACCTCTGTAAATGACGTCATAAGAACTGCTGAAGCTGAAATTCAAGCTGAAGAACGCAAAGCTCTTGAAGAAATTTTAATGATAAAACAAAAAATTCATTCTCTTGGACAAGAAAGTACTCAAGAGACAGCAAACAGCAATATAAAAGCCGAACCTGAAACTTATAGCTCACACGAACATGAAGATGAAGATGAAGATGATGATCACTACCACGACGTAGATTCTCAACATAACATTCAAAATAACCCTCAGGAAGAATTCACCGTTGCAATAAAACCCAAGACAGATAATTCAGTTGCAGAAAATTCAACTGCAATTCCTGATGTATCAGAAAAAGAAAAAACTTAATTAAGAATTATTTTGAAAATTCTCTGACAACTTGAACCATTGCACTAATTTCCTGAGCATCGAGAGCAGATTCCCAAGGTGCCATTAAAGGACTAAGTCCCACCGCTGGCCCACCTTTTGCTATAACTTTGTTTAAACGCTCGTCATCTACCGAATCTGACCAAGTTTTATCTGTAAAATTTCTTGCTTTAGGATTAAGAGCTGCGCCCACAGGGCCATCACCCGCGCCTTTATCACCGTGGCAACTTGCGCAAAGCTGCGTGTATTTTGTTTTTGCCGCGGCCAAGGCCGCTGGACTAATTTCAGCTGCTTTTTGAACATCTTTAACTTCTGTCGCGCCATTTGCTGCGATAGTAGTGTCGACGTTTTGTGACTTGGTCGAATTTGGCAAAGATCCGTCTGCATTAAGCTTTGCATCGACAGTATGAGCATTTTTTCGCTCTTGTTTGAGTTTGCTCCAATATGCCCTTGGGTCATATTGATCCATACAGCTGCACAACATGAAAAAACACAGTAAATTCCAGCCTGTTTTAGTAGGGAGTCTCAACATAAAATACTCGACCCTTAAGATTAGAAGATAGATTAGAAAAAAGCTTTAATAAAAACAGCCCCTTGACCATACAGTAAAATAAAAAAATTTACAAACCCAATTCTCACCACTCATAGGCTAAACGCAAATTCACCCATTCTGAGTCTTTAGCTATTTTCCCTTCTTTTATGTAATTAAACTTGTCGTATAGTTCGTCGTAACTATAGGAAGCATATTCAAGGTTAGCCAACAAGCCCTCTTCAAATTGATGAACTAGACCAAGTGCCCAACCATTGTCATTTATTGTCCTTAATAATTCGCCGTTTTGGGTACAAATCCCTTCGCTTTGACTTATGCAAACTCCTGTAAAAGGAATACTTGAATTTAAACTGCGTGTTTTATAGTCAAATACAAATCTATTAAATTCATTTAAGGCATATGCAAATTCAAACTGAATTATTTTTTTTGCAATGACATTTTTAATCGTATGTTCTGGATCCTCTATGCGGATAGAATGAACTGACAAAGGAATCTTGCTACAAGACCTTTGCTGCTCAATACTATGTACAGAATCCTTTTTTTCGTCTAAATCACTGATGATATGTCTAAACCAGCTAAGCTTGGTGGAAAATCCAGAAAGTTTTAGTAGGCGCTCATCAAAAGCAACGCTCCCCGCCATTCTCTGTGCCGAAAAACCTCTCTTTTTATCTAGTGGCTCGGAATCAAATTCGCATTTTTCATCGTATTCCATCTGCATTTGTTGGTTTGACAACGAGCCAACGTCATTTCCATCCGACGATATTGCGAGTTCTATTTTTGCACCGGGAGTAACTTCCGAATAGAACTGGAACCCAGCATACTGCTGAACATCTAAATTCTGGAAGTTCTCTCCTTCACCATTGCCCAACACAAACTGGACGCCCATCGCCTCAGAGCTGCCTAATAAATACTCAATTCCTAGTGCCGATTGATCCCAGCCAGATTCGTTAAAAGGCGCAGCCAAACTCATCTGATTTAGACTATTAAAACGACTGACACCGGAGTAGCTGCCTATTGAAATTTGCAGCCCAGGGCGAGCTTGCCACGAAAACTTATAGTGCTCGACTACTCCAAATCTCTGTCCAATTTGAGCTTGGTTCTCGCTTGTTGAATTATATTTATGGCTAAGTGCCGACGCGCGAAATTGAGAATCAGGATGATAAGTTGGACTTAATCCAACAGTAGCGACTAAACCCTTCTTATATTTTTGTTTAATATTTATTGCTAAATCACTCACTCGCAAACAATCTTGGTCTGCACCAGCTTTTCTATTGAGGTCAAACAAACAGTCGGCCTTAAACCGAAATCCAACCTCAGCGGCATCATTTTGAGCGAATAATTTTGAGCTTATTAAAAAAAAATATGAGAAAAAAACAAAACTTCTTGTGCTCATTAAAGATCCCATTTTCTACTCCGCCCGCTAATCCAAAATTTTATATGAAACTTCTAAGCCCAAGCGCTGCACTCGTTTTTCAGGTCTATTGTTAATCTCAAATGCACCTTTAGTAGTCCCGTCGTAGAAATTGATATTTCGTTCTTCGTTTGCTAATGCAAATTTGACATCAAAGCCCTTGGTTATTTCCCTAATTACTCCAATATCAAATTGAAGCCCACTAAATTCATCTTTTTCTGAACTTTCTCCCTCATTTATTCTTTCGCTTTTTCCAAAATGAAAACCAAATATTAGCCAACTTTCCTTGCGGAAATTCGCGCTGATTGTTGCACCGATGGATTGCTGACGCAAAGTAGGACGCTGTTCGGATCCAGACACTTTTTCCGATGCGAGCCGCATGTCTAATGCAAATCTTAAGGGAGTATTTGCATCAAAATATAAATAGGAGACACTAAAATCACCAAATTGCTCTCGATATATATAATCGAAGACTTCGTTGTCAACATACCCAAACATCAAGCCTAACTGCATATTTTCAAGCAAATTCATGTATGCAGCCGCAGCTAAACCTCTATAGGGATCTTGCGCACTTGACACCTTTGTGTCAATTTTTGAGCGAAAAGTCTGCGCCTCCATTCTATCGTCTCGCCCCTCAAACACAGTCAAGTCTAGATTGTAACTAGGTTTCGCTTCCATTTTCTCATCTTGATTAGAGCTTTTTGAATTTAAGGAAATTTGCATTCCGAAAAATTTTTCTGGAAATTCTACCTTTAAGCCAAAATCAAGAATTGAATTATAAGCACTCACCTCGCTTACTAAGTTTTCTAATACACCAAGTCGATACACAAACTGATCTTCCATATTTATCGTGATATCGTAAGTATCTAACAATCGTATACTTGAACTAGGGCGATATGAATCGCCAGCTCTGCGATCAATTTCTCTTGGGTATATGTTTCCTTCTGAAATTTGTTCTTCGCGCATTAACGCATCCGGTCGCATTGTCATGTTTAAATAATAGCGGGAATAGCGCTGCCAGCTAAAATCTATTTGTGCGCGACTCAAACCAAGTGATGAGGTTGTGCTATCGTGGAATTTATCTTCGATCAGTAGGCTGGGAATTATTTTTTGTTGTGAAGAGGCTAAATTGATCGCATCAACATAAAAAAACTCCAAATAGCCTGACAATGAAAAATTTTTTTCAGAAATATGAGCTCTAGATACTTCTTGCGAAAATCCCGGGTTCGATTTTACTAAACAAAATATTACAAAACTAAAAAGACTCTTTAAAAAACCTCTCAACTTATTTTCCACTCCTACTATTTAACTTTCTTTAACTATCTTTAACTATCTTTAACTATCTTTAACTGTCTTCAGCTGTGATTTAACCGTGAATTACCAAAGATTTTTTTAGTAATACTAGGTGATTATTAAAAGATTAAAAAGAGAAAATATGCCAATAAATATACACTGCGCCAATTTTTTGTCGTTTGTGATCAAAAGCGTCAATATAAGCTACAAAATACAATTTACCTGCCAATCATTTGACGAGCTAAGGCTAAGTTCCCTATAGGCAATTTCTTTCCTGTTTTAGTGCCACATTTAACAAGCACCATACACAACGGAACTCAGCAACATTCGATATTTAATTCTGAGAATTAAATGAAAAGTAAATTTGAAAATATAAAGCAATTTTTAATTGGCATAATAATTGAATCCTAGCTGTTAGGCATAGGAGTAAAAATGGCGGAAGAAAAAACTAAAGAAGTCGACGCTGCAGCAGATGGCGCGCCTAAAAGTAAAAAAAAGCTTTTCATTATAATTGGTGCCGCTGCCGTTGTCTTAATCGGCGGCGGCGCGGCTTTTTTCTTAATGTCCTCGGGCGGAGAACCTGCAAAACCCTCAGATCAAATTAGCGCCGAAGACGGCGGAGAGCACAGCTCTGAATCGGCGGTAGAATCTGGGCACGGTTCAGACGAAAAAGATAAAAAAGAAGCTGAAACTAAGAAAAAATCGGAAGAAGGCCACGGCACAGACGCCGCGGCGAAGGGGGGCGAGAAACCAGCGGAGGGGCATGGCACAGACGCTGCGACAAAAAAGCCAGAATCTGCAGAAGCAACCCATCAGTTCGGCGAAACGTTCAATTTGAAGCCCTTTCATTTGAACCTCGGCAACCCAATTGAAAATAACTATATCCGCCTCGAAGTCGCGATTGAATTTCGCGGAGGTGAGCCTCAAAAAACTGAAATTACTGCCCGTCAGCCTCAACTTAGAGATGCAATTATTTCTGTGACTTCGCGCAAGACTAGAGAGTTTCTATTATCTCCCGATGGCAAAGACCGCCTCCGTTATGAAATGTTGAATCAAATTAACTCTCTACTTAGTCAGCCTGTAGAAAATGTATTTATCACAAACATCATTATCGATTAATTTTATAAAACAGGTGGGTTCCGATGAATCAAGTATTATCCCAAAATGAAGTCGATGCTCTCCTGTCCGCAGTTTCCGATAATAAGCCAGATTCTGGATTTGACGCAGCTTTTAGTAGTGGTGCAGACGGAGTTGTACAATACGACCTTGCAAATCAAGATCGTATTATTCGTGGTCGGATGCCTACGCTCGATATTATTCACGACCGCTTTATTCGACTATTCCGGATGACCCTTTCAAATAACTTAAGAAAAATTGCAAATCTCAGCGTTAATTCAACCGGCCCTTTAAAATTTTCTGAGTTTATGAACTCTTTGCCGCTTCCATCGTGTTTAAATATCCTACGCCTCGATCCACTTCGCGGCGCAGCTGTAATGGTGATCGAATCAAAACTCCTTTATGCACTTGTTGACAGTTTTTTCGGCGGCAACGACGTGCCCTATACTAAAATCGAAGGTAAAGATTTTACGCAAATTGAAATAAAAATTGCACGACGGGTAGTCATGTCTGCAATAGATGATTTAGAAAAAGCGTGGGAACCTGTATATCCGCTCAAAATCGGCTATAGTCGAACCGAAATCAATCCACAATTTGTTGCAATTGTACCTCCATCTGACGTTGTCATCGCAACAACATTCGATGTCGAACTAGAGAAAGTTTCTGGAACAATTAAAATCGTCGTACCTTATGCAACATTAGAGCCTATCAAATCAAAACTTTCTGTTGGATTTCAAAGTGAACAATTAGAAGTCGACTTCATATGGATCAACCGGATCAAAGAAAAAATTATGAAAACATTAGCGAATCTGCATGTCAAATTGGGAGATGCGGATATTAGTATTCGAGATCTGACTAACTTAGAGCCCGGCGACATCATCATGCTTGATAGAGATGCAACAGTGCCATTGGAAATTTTTGTTGAAGACGTACCAAAATTTCGCTGCATACCTGGCACATTAAAAGGCAATCGCGCCGTAAAAATTACTGAGGTTCTATCCGAATAACTATTCTCTAAATTAGATCAGGCAATCCTATACAGGCGAAAGGTCACTAAAATGGCAAATGAACAAGATGGTTTTAATCCCGAAGATTTTGGCTTAGGAACTGAGCTTGATGAAGCAATAAGCGAAAGTGCTGATTCGGAAGGTGGCGGCCAAAGCGGAGGAGAGGGTTCATTTTCCTCTGAAGAAAATCGCATTCCTAGAACAGACTTTTCGAAATTAAAAATGATTTTAGATGTTCCGCTCAAAGTCACCGTGGAACTCGGTAGAACTAAAATGTTAATTAACGACCTTCTCCAGCTCGGCCAAGGCTCTGTTATTGAGCTAGATAAAATCGCCGGTGAACCCATGGAAATTCTTATTAACGACAAGCTTGTAGCCATGGGTGAGGTCGTCGTCGTTAACGAGAAATTTGGCGTCAGATTAACCGATGTCGTGTCTCAATTTGGACTCAATGAACTTGACACTAAAGGGCCGATTTAACTAAGGGAAATTACCTCAATGGGCAAAAGCATTTTTAATAAAAAAAATCTTATAAATCTGAACCTAATATTCGTCTTGCTCGTCACTGCAATCGCTGCATTTGCCAACATCGGGCAAACAGTCTTAAAGAATGTAAAAATAGAAAACAGTGGCAACTTGACTTTTATAACAATGGAACTGTCCAACAAACCGACTTGGAGCGAAAGTAAAATTGAAAATCATGGTGGTTTTTTGCAAGTCGAGCTTAAGGACGTTACTATTGCAGCACCAGGAAAATTTTACGATAGCGATTCAAAAATATTTTCTAAAGTCGCCGCTTTTCAAACAGACGAAAATAACGCAGCCGTGCGTATTTTTCTTAACAAAGAAAGCACAAATATTTCAGAAGCCGCGCACATAGAACTTTTAGAAAATCGTCTAATAGTTTCGGTCGATAATACGTTAATGAATTCCGACGAGAAGCTTGCAAAAAAGTCAGATGCCACAAAAAAAAATGATCCGGCCTCACTACTAAAACAAGAATCCACAAAAGAAGCGTCGCCACAGGGTATGTTTACAGAGGAGTTCCTCGGCAGATCGGCAATTGCAAGTGCGTTTCTATTAATTTTAATAATTGCGATGGTTTTTATTAAATCAAAAATAAAAACAAAAAAAATCGAGCAGACTCCTGCAACTCAACTTTCCTTAAAAATGATTTCTTCTTTAAATCTGAGCCCAAAACAGCGCCTCGCTCTAATCCAAGTCGGTACCGAGCAAATTCTAATCGCTATTTCTTCAGAAAGAGTTGATGTCATAAAAACTGTCGGAAATTCACCGCAAGCTAAATTTACTGACTTTCTAGGTTCTGGAAGCACCGCATCTAATGCCGCACCGACAAGAAACACGTTACCAATTCAAAGTAAAACCCTACAACTTTCAAATGAGTCGAAAATAAACGGCAACTTTAGAAGCGAACTACAATCTGAAGGACAAAAAAAGCTAAATGAAGCCGCCCCCTTAGAAAAGGGTCGCAGAATAAATGTGGCAATAGATGATAACGGGATTCACAGCAAAACAGAGATTTCTGAACCATCAAAATCTGAAACTATTGAAGACATAACTAATTTAATACGCAACAAATTAAAGAAAATACCTAGATGAATCTTGAAACAAAAAAGGTGGGATTAAGAGCGGGTAAATCTATCCTGCTTTTGTTTTTTTTATTCACAACTCTTACAATTTATACTAATCAACAAGCTTTAGCTCAGACAAATCCTAATCAGATATCTCTTAATCTTCCTAATATTGACTCCGATGATTCTATAGTACCAGCACTTAAGATCGTAATTCTATTAACGATTCTTTCAGTCGCTCCGGCCATTCTTCTTATGATGACGTCTTTTACAAGAATTTTAATTGTACTAAGCTTCATTCGATTGGCACTAGGCACTCAAACAATGCCGCCAAATCAAGTGATCGTTGGCCTATCGCTTTTTTTAACGATGTTTACGATGAGTCCCGTTTGGGAAAAAGTAGATGCAGGTGCTGTGAAGCCCTACCTAGCTCAACTTATGTCAAGAGATACTGCAATTGACAATGCTATTAAGCCAGTGCACCAATTTATGATGAGCCAAACACGTGGCGACGACCTCAATCTATTTTATCAAGTTAGTAAAAAGGAAATTCCGACCGATGAAACTGCAGTTCCACTATCTGTATTGATGCCTGCATTTATGATCAGCGAACTCAAGACTGCATTTGAAATTGGGTTTTTGATTTACATCCCATTTCTGATAATTGACATGGTTATATCATCTATTCTAATGGCAATGGGTATGATGATGCTACCTCCAACAGTGGTTTCACTACCATTTAAGCTCGTTCTTTTTGTATTGGTCGACGGCTGGTCTTTGATTGTCAATTCACTAGTGAAAAGCTTCCAGGGACTATAGGAGATTTAAAACTGTGAATGATCAAACTATAGTCGAAATCGGAACTCAGGCCGTGTGGGTTGCTGTGTTAGTTGCTGCTCCAGCTCTACTGGCGACACTAGCTGCCGGATTAGTCATATCTATATTTCAGGCCGCAACACAAATAAATGAACAAACCTTGTCGTTTATCCCCAAAGTCTTAGCCATGACGGTTGCGATTTTGTTTTTTGGGCCTTGGATTATACAAACAATGATGACCTTTACCATTTCAATGTTCGAAAGAATCCCGACAATTACTCAATAGAGATAAATGTGCTAGCACTCGACCTAAATACTTTACTCTCCTTTGCGCTCATTTTTATTCGCGTAGGCGCGATCATTTTTGCCTTACCTATCTTCGGCGATCAGCCCATACCTGTGCAAGTTAGAGTGATGCTTGCCGTGGCGCTTTCCTTTCTTATTTTTGGTGATGCTAGAGGTTTAAATGTAGATGTCGCAAATTTGAATACACTTTCACTGGCTTTGTTAGTTCTTAAAGAAATATTTATCGGAATTATATTTGGCTTTATAGCCCGAGTAATTATTTCCGGCCTAACCATGGCGGCGGAACTTGTTGGCTATCAAATGGGATTTGGAACCGCAAATTTGCTCGTTCCAGATGCAGATATGCAAATGAATGCTTTTACAGCATTACATCGTATTATTGTTATTTTGATTTTTCTGACTTTAAATCTCCATTTTTTATTTATAAGCGGAATCATCGAAAGCTTTAGTTTAGTACCAATAGGCACAGCTAGTATCACTGGAGCTACAACATTGAGCTTAACTTCGATAACAGCTGAAATGTTTCTTGTTGCATTCAAACTTTCTGCCCCTGTTCTAGTCGCCCTACTATTTGCTATGTCAGCTATGGGGCTTATGGCCAGAACCGTGCCACAAATGAACGTTTTCACCTTCAGCTTTCCTGCAAGCTTTTTTCTTGGTCTGATAATTTACATCGCAACAATTCCATTTTTTCCAAGTTGGTTTACAGAACAATTTACGGGGGGGCAGCAAAGAATAAACGCAGCTTTAGAAGCATTGTCGCTTTAGCAATAATTTGATTTTAAAATAGTGGTCAATAAAAACTTAGATAGGTAAATGGCCAAATGGCTGAAGAAAACGAAAACGGCCAGGACAAAACCGAAGACGCCACGCCTGAGCGACGCGAAGAATTCCGCGAAAAGGGTCATGTTGCCAGCTCTAGGGAAGTGACTTCAGTATTTGTACTAGTTGGAGCAATTGCATTTCTTAGTTTGTATTTACCAAATATGGGTGACGCTCTCTTAGACATATTGAAGCTTTACTTCGAAAAAATTGCTACTTTTAGGGTAACAAGTGAAAATATTTTTCAACTCAGTTTAATCACTTGGATGGATCTTCTCTTGCTCATTTTGCCAATATTTGCATTAGTTTCAATCATTGCTACTGCTGTTACGCTTCTTCAAACAAGATTTAATTTTTCTTGGGAAAAAATAAGCCCAGATTATTCTAGATTAAGCTTTTCAAAGGGCTTAGTCAGAATGATCAACCTACAAGCACTTGTCGAATTACTAAAAGGATCTGGAAAACTCGGCGCTATATTTTTAGTTTCCTATCTTATTTTATTTTCAGAAATTAAAAATGCGCCAGGTCTAATTAATCTTCCATTAATGACAACTTGGGCTTATTGGGGAGATGTTACAAAACTTCTTTTCTATTGGGTCGCAGCTCTCTTGTTAGTGATTGCCGCAGGCGACTATATTTACAACTACTTTTCTTTAGAAAAACAAATGCGAATGAGTAAACAAGATATCAAGGAGGAATACAAACGCAGAGAAGCCGACCCCCAAGTAAAAGGCCGCTTAAGGCGCATGCAGCGTGACATTTTGTCACAAAAAATGGTTGAGAAAACTGCAAAGGCGACAGTGATCATAACAAACCCTACTCACTATTCAATCGCACTTCTTTATGAAGTTGGAATGGGCGCTCCAATTGTTGTTGCAAAGGGGATCGATTTTTTAGCCCTCCAGATGCGAGAAGTTGCTAAGGAAAATTCTATTCCAATGATAGAAAATCGCCTACTTGCAAGAACTCTTTACAGACTTGTCGAAGTAGATGAAGAGATACCTGATTCACTATATAAAGCCGTCTCAGAAATCATTAAGTATGTTTTCAATCTCAAAGGAATAAAAGTTGGCGCAAAATCTTAAATAGAAGTTAGGCAGTCTCATGGCAGAAGCGATACAAAAAAATAATCTACTGGCAATCATCAAAACCCCAGATATCCAATTTGCTGTAATGCTTATTGGAATTCTGTCCGTGATGATCATTCCTCTTCCACCAATCATTCTTGATCTTTTACTTGCAGCATCAATCGCGGTGAGCTTCCTCATTCTGCTTGTTTCCATCTATGTAAAAGAGCCCCTTGATTTCTCCACCTTTCCGACGATTCTTCTTGTTACTACATTATTTAGACTATCTCTTAACGTGGCAACAACGAGAGGCATTCTTCTCCATGGTGCCGAAGGGGAAGTGAGCGAGGTTGTCACATCTTTCGGAGACTTCGTTGTAGGCGGGAACTATTTTGTCGGTTTTGTGATATTCATAATACTCGTTATTATCAACTTCATCGTCATCACAAAAGGTGCTGGCAGAATTGCAGAAGTTGGCGCTCGTTTTACCTTGGACGCAATGCCAGGTAAACAAATGTCTATTGACGCAGATATGAATGCCGGAGTTATCGATAAGGATGAGGCTCGAAGACGAAGAAAGAAGATTGAAAAAGAAGCTGATTTTTACGGCTCCATGGACGGTGCAAGTAAATTTGTTCGCGGCGATGCGATTGCAGGTCTATTAATCACAGCCATCAATATAGTCGTCGGCCTCTTTATCGGTGTTTACTCTTTTAATATGAGCTTTGCCTCTGCCGCTGAAACTTTTACTTTATTAACAGTCGGTGACGGACTTGTTTCACAGATTCCCGCGCTAATTATTTCTGTAGCTGCCGGTATTATCGTAACTCGCGCCGGTGGAGACAAAACACTTTCCGAAGATATAAATACCCAAATGTTTATAAATCCAAAGGCGATTTATGTATGCTCGGTGATGATGTTAGCACTTGCAGCAATCCCCGGCTTACCTAAATTTTCTTTTGTTTCATTAGGAATCGGATTCTTCTTTTTGGGACGTTACGCAGAAAAAGCGCAAAAAGAAATTTTTCTTAAGAAGGAAGAAGAAAAGAAAGCTGTTCCAACAAACGAAGGATCAAAAAACTCTGTAGAAGCACTTTTGCATTTAGATGCTTTAGCTTTAGAAGTTGGCGTTGGGCTCATACCACTTGTTGATACGACTCAGGATGGTGAGGTTTTAGAACGTATTATATCTGCAAGAAAACAATTTGCCCAAGACATGGGAATTATTGTACCGATGGTCATGGTGCGAGATAATATTCAGCTGAAACCAGGAGAATATCAAATTCTTTTAAAAGGCAATTCAATAGGCAAAGGCAGCTTAATGGTCGACTATTATCTCGCGATGGATCCAGGAGATATTATCGAGCCTTTAGATGGAATTAAAGCCAAAGAACCTGCATACGGTCTCGATGCACTCTGGATAAAAGCAAACCAAAGAGATGAAGCTAATTTTCGCGGTTATACTGTCGTTAATTGTGCCACTGTTATTGTCACTCACCTTACGAAACTTATAAATGACCACGCCCGAGAATTAATCGGCCGCCAAGAAGTGCAAAATCTTGTTGAAAATCTTAGAGAAGAGTACCCAAAAGTCGTCGAAGAAGTTCTTGCAAGTGATCGACTCTCTCTAGGAGATGTCGTTAAGGTTTTGCAAAACCTTTTAGCAGAAGGTGTAAGTATCAGGGATTTACATACGATTTTTGAAACCTTAGGCGATCATTGTCGTTCTATCCGCAACCCTGATGCTTTGACTCGATATGTGAGAAAATCTCTTGGTCGTGGTATTATTAAAAAGTACATCACATCAGATAATAAATTAATTGTTTCAACCTTAGATCGCGCCGTTGAGGATCTAATCATTGCAGGATTGCAGCACAGTGAAGATGGGTCAACATCATTGAATATTGATCCAAATGTTGCTCAAAGATTATTGCGTTCTATAGCCGATACGATGAAAAACTTTGATGAAACCGGAACTATACCTTTATTGCTTTGCGGATCTCGTGTGCGCTGGGATCTTAGAAAACTCATCGATAGATTTATCCCAGGATTGATCGTCGTGGCATTTGATGAAATTCCAAACGGCGTTGAAACAAAAACAATTGGAACAGTCAGTATATAGTAACAAGGAAACTTTATGCAGATGCGAACTTTTGAAGCAATCAATATGAAAGAAGCGATAAAAGCTATTAAAAGCGAGCTAGGCAATGATGCTGTAATACTATCGACAAAAGATAAATCTATTAAAGGCAGTGAAGTGAAAGGGGTCGAAGTAACTGCGGTTGCGGCTTCTTCACAAAAAAACACTCAACGATCTAACTCCGGAGAATCCTTTGCAGGAATGCAGATGTATAACCAACAAATATCTGCACTTGATCAAAAAATAAACTCACTTTTAGAAAAAATTCCAAGCAAACAAAGTCTGTCTAACATCGATTCCAATATATCGAATTTAAACCTTCTGTTGAATAACTATCTAAAAATGGAAAAGATGCCACTACCTGACGACGCCCCCGAGGGAGTCATTGAAGTGTACAAACAGTTGTCTCTAATGGGCATAGAAGAGGTATATCTAACAAAACTTCTGCAAAATTTATTAGGGCTGCCACTACCAAAGTCAGATAACAAAGGCGATGAATATTATAAAACTCACGCTATGCGCTGGATGATGCGAAGAATTTCGATTGCTTCACCTATTCATTTTCATGATAATCCCACTCAGGTTGTCCACGCTTTCATAGGTAAAAGTTCGTCAGGAAAGACGTCCAGCATTTGCAAACTAGCTAATGTAATCGCCTCAAAACAACGCGACTCTTTGATTATTGTTTCAATTGACAGCTCTAAATTGGGCAGCAATGAGCTTTTGCGGGTCTATGCAAAACTGCTAAATATAAAGTATAAAGAGTTCAATTCCGCTGATGAATTTATTGAAGATAGCTTGTTAGCAAATCATCGTGGAACTATATTACTAGACACACCATCATATTATTCAAACGGCGAAAGCATAACAGACGCACTACTTAATTTAAAAAACTCAAATATTCTTATTGATTTTCACCTTTGTTTATCTACAACAGAAAAGCAAATTCATATGGATAAAGCCGTCGGTCAATTTTCTCCCCTAGGAATTAAAAGCCTTATTTTCACCAAAATAGATGAGGCCTGGAGTTTTGGCGAATTGTTCAATATCCCTCAAAAATGGTCTTTGCCAATTTCCCATTTTTCATTTGGACAAAACATACCGGAGGATTTCGAAGATGCAACAAGGGAACGTGTGCTTTCAAGAATTTTTAATATTTAAAACTTGCGGAGTCGTCTTTGCTTCAGAATAAAAAACTAAATTTTCCATTTACGCTCAGTATTACAAGCGGCAAAGGTGGCGTCGGAAAAACGGTAACCTCAATTAATCTTGCTCATAGTTTTCAAAGAATGGGTTATCGAGTCCTACTTTTAGACGGTGATTTTGGGCTTGCAAACATCGATATACTTCTCAACATGCGTGCACAGAAAAACATTTTTGATGTTATTGAAGGCCATTGTGAAATTGCCGACATCATTCTAGAGGGGCCGTCAAACATCCATGTTATACCTTCAGGAT
>JAGOVF010000052.1 GCA_018060885.1 Oligoflexales bacterium
CCGCTAGTTGCTTAAAAATTTGCGCTGCTTCGAAGGGCTGGTCTCTTAGAAACTCATCAAATTTTCTGCGGGTAATTAACAAAAGTTCTGTCAAATCTTGCTCGGCAGTAACTGTAGCTGATCCAGGAAGGTTTTCGAGAAAACTCATTTCGCCAAAACAGTCATGTGGATGTAGGTAGTTTATTGCCTGTGTGCCGTTGCCTGGATAGACTCCAACGCGTCCAGATTTTACTATATAGATTCCAAGAACTGGTTCAGCGAAGAGCACAATAGTTTGGCCACTATTTACCTTAAGATCAGTTGCTTTTTTTAAAAGCAACTCGATTTGAGAAGGATTTAGACCGCTCAAAAAGTGAATGCGTTGCGGATTGAATTGATCAGTTATTTTGATGATCCTTTAAAAAGTTAACATGCTAAGCAAAAGTTTAACGAAATATATTAATTATGTCACTATTTTGAATCTCGTCCTAAGTCTTGCTACAATAAAAAGAGATAAATGATTTTTGGCTTCTTAATGCGAACGAACAATTCTTTGGATAAGTTGAAATTGTAAGTAAATAAGTACTAAGAAATATTTAACGATAGGTGTGAGTTGACTAACAGAAAAATTTCTCAATCTAATAATGTAATCGATCTACGCAGTGATTCGATCACTCAACCAACTAGCTCAATGCGCAAAGCTATGTCAGAGGCGGTTGTAGGTGATGATGTATTTAAAGAAGATCCAACTGTCATTGATCTCGAGTGCTCTGTTGCAAATTTGTTGGGAAAAGAAGCTGGTATTTTTTTGCCAAGTGGAACTATGGCAAATTTAGTCAGCGTACTTTCTCATTGCCAGCATGGTGATGAAGTACTTGTTGGCGAAAGATCGCATATTTTTGAAAGTGAGCAAGCAGGATCCAGCGTATTTGCAGGAGTAAAGCTTCACAACTTACCAAACCAAGCAAATGGCAGTATTAATATCGATGTGGTTTTGCGTGCAATTGAGAAGTGGGATATCTATAATCAAAGGACTCGGCTCTTGGTTTTAGAGAATACCCATAGCCGTGCAGGTGGGAGTGTCTTACCTTTAAGCTATCTCGAGGAGCTTAAAAAGCTTAAAAGCCAGCAGCTAAAATTGCATTTGGACGGAGCGCGTTTGTGGCATGCGTCGATAGCTTTAGATGCTCCATTGGCATCACTTGTTACGGCATTTGATAGCGTTGTTGTCGCTTTGAGTAAGGGTCTTGCGGCACCAGCTGGGTCCATTTTGTGTGGCAATTTGGATTTTGTCCACTCCGCTAGGAGATGGCGCAAAGCTTTGGGCGGAGGAATGCGGCAAGTCGGCGTTTTAGCGGCAGCTGGTCTTGTTGCGATCAAGGATATGGTGATGCGTTTACACGAAGATCACGAAAATGCGGGAATTATGGCGAAACAATTGTCTGGTCTTCCCGGCATTCTGCTATCTTCAGATCGTATTGAAACAAATATTGTTCACTTTAAAATTTTGAACAATTTTTTGAATCAACAACAGTTTCTGGAAAGTTTGCGGCGCAGGTCTATTTTGATATCTGAAATTGGCCCAAAAGAATTTCGTTTAGTGACACATTACCAATTTCAAAAGAGTCAAATACCCAGCGTGGTAAACGGAATTTTTGAAGCTTTATGTGCACAGAATATTAGAACGGCATAATTCAAGTATTATTTAAATTTAGAAGAGACACGCATGAGCACTATTAAACCACCAATGTTGTTACTTGCTATGCCACATGTTCGAGATGGATTTTTTGAAAAGTCAGTCATATTGATTACCGAACACAATGCAAAAGGCGCTTTCGGAGTTGCGCTGAATCGTCTTAGTCCTTTGCACCTTGAAGATGTTATTTTTATGGAGCAAAAACTTCCTATAACAAAGTCAATACCAGTCTGGCTAGGTGGTCCGGTAGAACTTGGGTCCGCAACCATTTTGGAGCACTTAAATAAAGAGCGTGAAGATGATTTGGGCTTTTTGTTACACTCTAATGAAGCAATTTTAGTTCGCCTTATGGATCATTTTTCATCTGAATTAAATATAAATAGATCAGTGAATATGCACCCTAAAAATGCCTCGCTATTTCCCTATAGGTTTATTGTTGGGTTTTCAAGTTGGATGCCGCAGCAATTGGATAGAGAATTAGCAGCAGGAGATTGGCTTCAGATAGATTACGATGAAGAGTTGATCTTTAACACGGAAATTGAAAATATTTGGCAAAATGCCTTTATGAAACTTGGAATTGCCCCTAGCCAAATTGCCGCTAACACTTTGAATAGATCTGGCTTGCATTAAGTTGTCACTTTTATGACGGTTGGACTTAGGAATTATTCTTCGATCTTATTTTCAATTTCTTTCATAATTGCTTCAGTATGTTTTGCGAGTCGATCGTCAGCTACTGCGAAGTCTTCCATAGCATAGACTAATTTCATATTTGGCTTTACAGACCCGGCAAACGCAGTCTGTGAAGTGTCATCTAAGCCCCGCACGCCCATCACTGTAGAGCGTGTTCTGGTGCTATTGACTTCATTCTCAGCGCGACCTTCTTTAACGGCAGCGTTAAGTAATCCGGAAATCCCCTCTTTTTGGTCTGGTTTGTGAGTAGCAGAAAGTACCGAGACGTATCCCGTAGTTTTATTATCTGGCAATTTAACTTGCCAATACATACCTTTTCTTTCTACTGCTATGAGCTCTTCATCTTTTTTTAGAGTTTGAACGACATTGGCACCCTTTTTGGGTTCCGATAAAAGTTCTACCCCATCTTTTTTGATGCTAAGAGTTGATGCGAAAAGATTAGATCCTAGAAAAATATAGGAAACGAATAAAACTGTGAATTTTGCGATGTGAGCCTTCATAAAAGTGACCTCCATAGAACATAAGTAGTATGTCGCCACATTTCAAAGAAGCTTTAATTAATTTCGTAAGTTGATACGATAATAGCTTTTTTTGCCTTTTTTGAGAAGCCAGGATTGTTTCGATTTAAGTTCATCTGGGAGTTTTTGGTCGCCTGAATTGATTTTTATATCATCAATACTAAGTCCGCCTTGTTGGATAAGTCGACGGATTTCGCTTTTAGATGCAAAAATTTTGCTCAAATAAACGAATTCAGTAATATTGTCTTGATATTTTAAGAATTCAGATTTTTCAATTTCGTGCACTGGCTCACTACCTGAATCGGCTGCGCCGCTTGAAAAAAGCTTTTCAGAGGTCACTTCAGCATGACGAGCTTTTTGTTCTCCATGCACAATCTTGCAAAGTTCAAAAGCCAAGACCTTTTTTGCATGATTAATATCAGCGCCTTTTAACTGGCTCAATTCCAAAATATCCGCATTGGGCAAAAAGCTTAAACGTTTAAGAACTTTGATGACTGAGGCATCTTCGATATTGCGCCAATATTGATAAAACTCATAAGGTGAAGTTTTTTCTTCATCAAGCCATATCGCACCTTTTTCTGTTTTTCCCATTTTTGAGCCATCAGAATTGAGGAGCAGGGGAACTGTAACACAAAATGCCTTTCCATTTTCCATACGCCTGACTAGTTCCATTCCGCCTAACATATTGCTCCATTGATCATCGCCACCTAGCTGCACGCTACAGGCGTGCTTTCGATATAGCTCCAAAAAGTCGTAGCTTTGCAATATAGAATAATTGAATTCTAAAAAAGATAAGCCTTTTTCGAGTCTAAGTTTTACCGAGTCCGCAGTGAGCATACGATTGACACTGAAGTGTGGGCCGATATCGCGCAATATTTGCAGATATTTTAATTCATTGAGCCAGTCCAAATTGTTTAACAGAATGCCGTTTTTTTTATCGCTGAGATCTAAAAATCTCTCTAATTGTTTTTTAATACTCTGGCCATTTTCATAAATTTTTTCGGTATTTAACATCTGACGCATATCGCTTTTGCCGCTAGGATCGCCTATTAATGCCGTGCCACCGCCTATTAAGGCAATGGCTTTGTTGCCAGCTTTTTGCCAGCGTGATAGTGCAATAATAGGAACAAGATGACCTGCTGTTAAGCTACTAGCCGTCGGATCAAAACCAACATAGGCACATCGAGATTGTGCCGCCAAGTGCTCTTCCAATTCATGTTCATGGGTAATTTGAGCGATAAAATCACGTTGTCGCATGAGTTGAATAAAGTTCATTTCGATTGTTTTCCTCAAATGAAGATCAAGCACAAAAACATGATATAATTTATCGTATCTACAAGCACGAGAAAATGAATTATTTTTTAGGGTTTAGATCTTATGAGTCATATTGAGTTTATTTTTGGCCCAGCCTATTCTGGCAAGAGTAAATTTGCCTTCAACGAACTTGACACAAATTTGCCTACATCAGCGATTATGTTCTCTCCTCCTGAAGTTGAGGCCACGATGCAGCTTATGTTTCAACAAAGTGCAACTTGGAAGAGTGCACAGCAGTTGATTTTTGATGTTAATCCGCAGAATTTAAATCAGGCCTTGCAAGACGCATTGCAGAAATCTAATCAAATTATAGTTGATGGAATCAATCTTTGGTGTGTGCAGGAGATTATTAAGACCAGCAAGATATATTCTCAGGAGCATTTAATTGAACATATGAATACTGAAATTAAGAATCTACTATTAAATTGCAAAACGATTTTAGACTCTTCTCAAGAAGTTAGCGTCAGAAAAAAAATAATTTTTGTCAGTAATGAAGTCGGGGCTGGAGTAGTGCCAGAACGGCCATTTGACAGGGTTTTTAGACTTGTTTTAAGTCAAATTAATCAGCTTTTGGCCGAAAATTCAGGTAGATGTAAGTTTATAGTCGCAGGGCTTCCCATCCACTTGAAATAAACTACTCAAATTTTCACCTTAAATTCCGATCGCTAAAGCGAGGGAAGCTGAAATGGTGGTGTTCTATTTAAAAAAAATAAAATTAATGTGTTCGCGGCTCATTATATTGCTGTATTTATTAGTTCCAGCTCAATCAAACGCTTTCACTGCTAATACGGTGCGATTTGAGCGGTGGCCGAATGGAGTTTTTAGAATCTACATGAACTATACTGTCCCCGAGCTTCAAGAGTTTCGAGAAGCATTTGTTGAGTTTTATAAGCGCGAAGAAGCAGAAGCTTTTTATTGGGATGTAGTGCGTGGGGCAGATGTTTATTTAAATAATCCAGAAAAACGCGAATTTAAGAATCAAATACCTACTTCGCAACCTTGGTAACTATCTGTTAATATTACAGTTAATTAATTTAAATTCTTTTGTTTATTTCATCTAGGGTTCTGGGTATGTAAAGACGTCACAATTTGTATCAGAGCTCATCGGTATTTTATTTACAGCCACGGAGATTTTTTTGGATACAGCTTTGTTAATTTCGGGCGGAGTGGACAGTTCTGTCGCGCTTAAGCTTCTTCAGAAAACTGGTCACGAGCGTATCCATGCCTATTATCTAAAAATCTGGTTGGAAGACGAGCTTGCTTTTTTAGGTTCTTGTCCGTGGGAAGAAGATGTTCGTTATGTAGAAGCAGTTTGCCGCAAGCTCAATATTGAATTCAATGTGGTGCCACTGCAGCAAGAGTACCTCGACACAATTATTTCTTATACCTTGCGCGAGTTAAAAGCTGGGTATACTCCAAGTCCCGATGTTTTTTGTAATCGCCATATTAAACTTGGTGCCTTCGTCGACAAATTCAAAAACGATTTTGATTTTGTTGCTACAGGGCACTACGCGCGGGTTGAGCGTCAAGATGATTTTACTAAATTAATGCGAGCAGCTGACCCGCTGAAAGATCAGACCTATTTTTTGTCACTCATTAGCCCACAACAGCTAGCCAAGCTTATTTGCCCTTTGGGTACTTATACAAAAACGGAAGTGCGTGAGCTCGCAAATCAGTACGATTTGGCGACTAAAGAGCGAAAAGATAGCCAGGGACTCTGCTTTTTAGGGAAAATAA
This sequence comes from Oligoflexales bacterium, assembly GCA_018060885.1. GTDB lineage: Bacteria > Bdellovibrionota_B > Oligoflexia > Oligoflexales > JAGOVF01 > JAGOVF01. Next base: position 5,935 of record JAGOVF010000052.1, read on the forward strand.
AATACGACGAGTTTATTAAATTTCATTTGGGAACTCGTAGTGGAAAAATAGTCGAAAAAAAAACCGGCAAAATTCTCGGACACCACGATGGCTATTGGTTCTATACTTTAGGGCAGAGGCGAGGTTTAGGCTTAGGTGGTGGGCCGTGGTATATTGTAGATAAAAACATAAATGAAAATACGATTTGGGTTGCCCATGAAGCTGATTTTCCAAAATACAAAAACAATAAATTTTTGCTGCGGCAAGTGAATTGGTTTAGTCAGCTTGACATCCTGACTTTAGAAAATATCACTTGTAAAGTACGCCATGGAATTAAAGAATATCCAGTTCGGATGACTCCACACGGTGAAGGCGATTATTTAGTTAAATTTATCGAGGGGGAAGATGGAGGTATAGCAAGTGGGCAAATCGCCGTGTTCTATTATGGTCAGGAATGCTTAGGCGGTGGTATTATGGAGCCAGTTTGCTTGCAAACCTAAATGGCTGCTTAGCCAACTTACTGGCTGGTCAATTAATCTAATTTTGTCAATAATTTGTCACATTTTACCTTTTCAAAACTAAACATATTGACTCTTTTTACTCCCTTATGCTAAACCCGCGCTCTGTCTGTTTGTACTAGTTTTTCCTTATTGTCCACTAGGCGGGAGATTTAGTTTTGAGAAAGAGTAAATTAGGTTTTGATTTAGCTGAAAAAATGGTGAGTGTTAAAGAATTTTTCACGACCTTGCTTACAGCGTTCTTTCTATTCGTATTACCACTTCTTATATTAAGTAAATTTGCAAAAGCAGAATCAATCCTTACAAATGAAGTTGAATTCGAAACTGTAGTTTTTTTTCCTTTGCTTTCAGATATTGATCAAACACCACTGAGCAAATTAAATACTTTGAGCAGCTACCTTGGCCTCGAGCAATTTCCTGAAGTAGTTGCTATAGGTTTCGATCAAGATTCTTATACAGTTTATGATTTATATCGCACTCAACTCGACACTTTAGTGGATTCGATTATTAATTTGAAAAAAGAGAATAAAAACGAATTTGCACTTTTAAAACAGTTATTTTCTGAAGACCTAATTAATTTTGCAATAAATAGCCAACTGCAATTATGGAAATTTCCCGGCGAGTTTTCAGGAATATGTTACAGCGGAAATGCAGCTGAAGTTGCTTATATTTTACAAGCTGCGTATGAGTCATTTATGGTAGATGAATTTAATTTAATTGCATGGCGCCATAAAACAACTGAAGTGAGTTTCTATCCTGAAGCAGATTTATCTGCTCTTGTTTCGCAATGGGCTACTTCATCTCAGTTGCTGAATATTGAAGAAGATGAGTCCGTTCTTGTTTTGAGCAATTTGAGCGAAGAACTTGTAGATTTGAAGGTTTCAGTTGTTCCTATGTGTGTTGATACATCAAAAACAATATCATTAAAGCTCTGTTCGTATTCAGGTAAGCTCTGTTCGATGTATTGATTTTAAATAAGCGACTATATTTTTAACGTCTTGAGCTCGATCCTTCGGGCATACAAGAATTGCATTGTTTGATTGCACAACAACTAAATTTTCAATTCCAAGAGCACCAATAAAACAGCCATCGCTCACAATTGTGCAATTTCTGCTATCTATGGATACGACGTCTCCAACAGTATAGTTACCATATTGATCTGCTCCAAAGGCTTGACTTAACGCGTCCCAACTCCCGATGTCTTGCCATGAAAAATCACCCTTTATAACGGCAATTTTTTTGCTTTTCTCTAAAATCGCATGGTCTACGGAGATATTTTCAAGATTTTCATAGAATTTTATTGCTTCCGATTTCGACAGATCTTGCCAAGATGAGTTTTTGGAGAAAGTTTGAGCAAAGTTAGTCGCAGTTTTTGGCAAGTACATGTTAAGTTGTTCGAGAAAAGTGTCGACACTCCAAATAAATAGCCCGCTATTCCAAAGGAAATTTTTAGAATCTATATATTTAGATGCTGTTACAAAATCCGGCTTTTCTTTAAAATTGCGAACCTCAAATGCCTTATCTTGTGGGAAAGTCGTAAGTTCTGCTAGAGACTTGCCGATTTCAATGTAACCATAACCAGTTTCTGGTTTATTAGGGATTATTCCGATCAATGTTAAATATCCGCTTTTTGCAGCCAAAATTCCGTCGTTTAAAGATGCGTAAAAATTTTCGATATTATCTATCAAATGATCTGCGTGCAGCGAAATCATAATCGCTTCTTTTTTGCTGTCACTCAACTTTTGTCTATTTTTAATTTCATAAGCTGCGAGTGCTAGCGCGTTGGCAGTATTTTGCGCGAGAGGCTCCGCTAATATCAAACTTGCTTTGTTTGTAATGATTTTTTTTGTAGAATCTGCCTGATCGCAATGCGTGACTATAATTCTATTTTCCGGTGGAATAAATCCATCGAGCCGATCGAGGGTCAATTCGATCATAGTTTTGTCGCTTTTTCCTAATTTGCAAAGTTGTTTTGGGCGAAGCGTACGTGATACCGGCCAAAATCGTGTTCCGCTACCGCCGGCCAGAATAACTGCAAAAATTTCAAAGTCTCTCATAAAAATTAAAAACTCCTAGAAGGTCGCAAGATTGATTGCTTGGTAATCCTGAGCAAGAAGGCGACGATAAAGAAATAGTCCTTGTGCGCGCAAATAATTAGGGGCATTTGGGCTTTGAGCTAGCTCGCTCGCAAGTTCCACACCAAGTGCACGAAGTTTTTCTGCATTTTCAGAATTATTAGAATCGACTAAGGCGCTATAGGCATCGGCGTAAATAATTGCAAGGTGCCATAAACAATGTGAGAAGACCGGAGAAATTCTTACTTCGTCTAAACTACAATATTCAGTCCAGTGCCCAAGAACGAATTCTATGCTGCCTTTTAAGGGCAGAACTAATAATTTTTTGTGAATGTCCGCGGCATTGGCAAATCCAGTTTTTGGGTGGCTATTTTCTCGGCTGAGTCCTAAATAGTTTTCGAGAGGCTCCTCCGTGAAGGTAACTAGCTTTGGCTCATATTCTTTTTTGTCTGGTAGTGGAAGAGAGACGGCCACTAAATTTTTTGTTGAAAAGAAGTCCATGGGGTCTAGCTGGTCTTGTTTTATGGCTTGCCTATAGAAATACAAAACATTGTTTTCAGTATCAATAGAACCTAGTGCTAGCCAATAATTATTTGTTTCATGATCTTTGAGGCCAGAAAAATCCGATTTGCTATTAAATATAGGATCCAATTCATCTAAGGCCAAATCCCAAAGATATATTCCATCAGGATAGTATTCATCTTCTAAGACACTCATCACGATTTTATTTTGTCCGGGGACCCAAAAATATTCTTGTACAGAACTTGGGGCAGCTATCAAATAACGTGCGGCTTGATTTTTTTGCTTCACTGTTACAAACAAGTAACTATAAATATTGAAGTAATCTTTTATGATGGCTGCATGTTTGTTTTTGTCGTCAGCAAAGGAGCCTAGAAGTGCGGCGATAGGGTAACGCATACTTGATTGAGGATTATGAATGACGTCAACACCCTTTATGGGCTTGTTTGAAAGATTGGTTGCGATTATGTCGCGAGCGCCTTTGATGGTATTTTGTTTTCCATCTCTGCCAAAAGACCTGACTAGATAGTCTTCGTTGTTAAAAGCAATATAGTTAAATCGATTGCCAAATCCATCATAGATAGCAATCTGAATATTGCGATCCGCCATAAACAGTTTTAATTCCCGGAGTGTTTTTGGCGGTCGATGATTTTGCACTTTGAATAGGTCTATGACCTTTTTTAGAGTCTTAATACGATCATTTGACTGCGTAAAGCCTCCATATTCCGAACCTGGACTAGGTATTGTCGCCAGCCATAGAAAGGGTAGGCCCCAACAAAACAGAATTAGAAGTGTGAGTCGAGTTTTTATAGTGCAATCCTGCAATTGTTGATCATTGATTATCAATGCAAATTAGAAGTTTTAACGACCTTTGCTATGAAACATCTAAGTAATCTATTAAAATACAAAGTGAACCCAAAATAAAGCTTTGTTCAACATCTGAGGAACTATATTTATGTCTCTCAAAACCAGATTTTTATTATCTTACGGTAAAGTCAGTCTTTGCCTAGGTCTATTTCAAGCATTTAGCCAAGTCCACGCGCGAGAAATTCTGCCGAGTCCGACAAGTGTCTTTGATGGCGAAGGTATAGAACAATTGCAGGCCAAACGCAGTATTAATCCCAACAAATCAGATTTAAAGGTTCGCATTGGTATAAAGATAGCGCACTTTAGGAAGCAGCCCATAAAATCCGCTTTAGGGACTAATAATGTTCAAAAAAGCAAAGTTCAAGAACGCAAAGTCCAAGAAAAGGAATACATTCACGGATCGAGTGAAAGCTACGTGCTGTCGGCTTCTTTGAATAAACCAGAAGATTTCTATTTTGGGCCCTGGCATATCGTTCACCAACCTATTCAATGGAATAAAGCATCTAATGCATACACTACCAAGCTGGTTTTTTTTAGAAAATATGGCCAATTTGGCCAATTAGAAGAATCAATAGCAGAACTTGACGTAAATGGAGAGTTAAAGAGAGATGATAAAGGAATAGCACTAATTGGCATAAGCTCTACGCGTGTTCGAAATAAATTATTAGAGCCGATTTTTGATATTTCAGCTGGATTTACGCAGCCTAAAACTGAAAAAAGCAGCGCACCGCTTGTAAAGCTAAAATGAAATAATTATTTCTAAAATTACATTTTCTAAAGATTATTCTGTTGCGCTAGCACATTTGCGGCGCTTCTTGAAACTTCTTTATGTGTTTGCTGTGCACTTGCCTGCTGAAATACTATTAAAATTTTGGCATCTTTATCAATGTACTTTTTCAAACATTCTAGAATGGCCAATTGAAGATCACTACTCATGTTTGTGCGATAAGATTCGCGTAGAAAAGCTATCCCACTCATAGAGAGTTCACGATAAAAAAGAGCTTCAATCGCAGCTTTCTTTTCACTCTGTTCAGAATGTCGCTCATAATATGCAAGAATGGCTTGTTCGGCTTCAATTCCTTGAATTAAGCGTAAAGCAGCTAGAGCTTTTGTGCGAATGGTGGAATTAGAGGAAAAGGTCTTTTCTAAAATTGCATCAATTGCAAGCACGGATCCCGCGTTTCCTAGGGCTTCTAATGCGAGTATCTGATCTTGAATTTTTCCGCTCTGCAAAAGTTTTAAATAAGAGGCGACTGATTTTGCATTCACAGCAGGATTGCTATTTTCTTGAGCTTTCGCATTGTTGCCTTGCTGCAAGTAGAGAGTCGTTAGAATATCTGGATCAGATTCGTTTTGAATGCGATTTTCCGTGTATTGATTGAGCTCATCACTTGGATGTTCAACTAGTCCCAGTTGCCCAATGACAGTGATTTGTTTTTCCTGATCGCCAGATGATTCTTGGAGAAATTTTATCAGAGCGCTTTGTGCCTGAGGGTGGCCAGCACTTACTAAACTGGATAAGGTAAGACGGTAAGCATCAGTATCCGGAGCAAATTTATGTAATAAATCGGCCAGGTCAAAACTCAGTTCAGGCTGAAGCATAAGCAGCGACTTTAGCTGCAAAAATAAATTGGTTCGATCTTCCTCGGCAACTTCATCGTAAAGCTTGCTACTTAGGCTAGCCCAAGTTTCGTTTCCCAATGAATTTCTATACATTTGCAAGTCAATATCAGCAAGTTCTTTGCTTGCAGATAAGTCGCTCTTTACTTCATTGCTATAATTTGACGTTGAATTCGAATTGGGACGCGAGTTTGCAGACAGAGAATTGCTTTTTGTTTTATCTAAGTGCTTCAAAACCATTTTTGTTTTGGTTTTTGAGAACAATTGATTCTTATACAGGTGTTCTATATCTAATACAGCATCCACATTCATGATGATTCGATTTGATTTACTAATTTCAAATCTATTTATGCTGTTGTCTTGAATAATCTTTTGGAAGTCCTTTGTACTGTCATCAGGCTGGAGATATTCTATTCTTTTCTTTTCGAGTACAAAAAAGTTGTCTTTCTCTTGTGCTTTATAAGTTGCGCGGTAAACGCCATTTGGGTCCACCTCATTTGTTTCGAAACTTAGTTTCATATCAAATGACTTGGGAATAGAAAGAGAAATATGATTGAGAACATCGCGTAAAATATGCTGATTTTCCTTGGATAAATTTTCCGGAAAATAAATTTCGTTAATTATACCTTCAGGTAGTGTTGAAAAATTTAGTTGAAGAGTGGAGCTTGCATCAAAAAATGTTCTCTCGTCTTTGCTATCAACTTCGAGCTGAACGAAGTTCCAAAAAAAATTAATTCCATTGGAGTTTTGCGCACAACTTTGTTTAAAGATTCCATTGACGCGGATGTCTATTTCAGTTTTTTCTTGGCCTAATTGAGCAAGATTTAAGGCTGTTGGATCGTAATATCCTTCAGATTGATAATCTAAGTTGTAAAGATTTTCAGTCGTGTCATCAAGACACTTAAAGCTAAATTCTGAGGTTTGATTGACTTCTTCGCTGAGCTTGTTAGGTTTGATTGCAACCCATAAAATTCCACTTAAAATTAAAGTAGCGATCAAGGAGAAAAGTTTTGGAGAAGTTTTTAGGCGGCTTAACATTGCTTGAAGAATCTCCTCCAAATTAATAAGGGGCTCAGCTTCCTGAACCCCTTAAATCTTTGCTATTTAAGAATATCGGGAAGCTCAGTTGTAACGACATGGTCTAAATGATATATCGTATGATCAAAAGCATATCCAGGATATTCAAAGAGCACGTGTTTAGCCTGCCATTTTTCCATCGGTCCAATTTTAAAATTAGGATAATAGAGATAAGCAAAACCATAAAGTTCACCGCGCAAGGCCTCTAATTTATTTTGGACATCAGCTTTTAAGCCAATTTCTGGTTTGCTTTCACTCATTGCAAAGCTTGCATCGCCCAATAAACTCAGCCCATCTTTCAAGAGTATGAGTCTACCGCCAATGCCCGCGCCAAACATCCCAATATCGCCACCAATTTGCGCATAAACATCAGCAGATACCCAAGGAGTTGCATATGCTCCAGCTTGTAATGGAAACAACTCGAATGCCCATTTAAATCCAGCTTCGCCCCGTACACCAATTTCTGCAACAACTGGCACAGGACCTATAAGGAAAGGGTATTTTACGCCCTTAGCTAGAGGAAACGTGTAACGATTGTTTAGCTTTATTGCGTCGCTTTTAATGATCGGCTTCGAATAGACCTGCTTGCCCTCAATGACAAAAACCTCAACGTTTGCTTCTAACGATCCCTGACCTGGTGTCTGCCCACTTACGTGAATATGAGCGAGTTCAGTATCGATAATTTTAAAAAGTTTTCCACGCCAACGCACTCCGAGATCAACAGTGGCAAGGCTATTATTAGCTTGTAAATTTAGATAAGGATGAATACTCGTTTCTGCATCTTTGTCGCCAAAAGTGAATGACCAAGTTTTACTTAAATTTGCTTGCAGTGGTTTTTTTTCAATTTCTAAATCGACTTCGCCAGTTTCAAATTCATCTATTGGTGGAAATTCAACTTCGCCGTCTTTGAAAGAAAGACTTTTTGTAGACGTCCATTCATTAAGCCAGTTTTTATCATACAAATGCGCATCAGAATTTTTTACCGCTGTACGCGAAGGCTCGCTGCTCTTATCGAGGCAGCCACTAATAAATTCTGAGTCGCGCAACGAATAACCTTTTCTGTTTAATTGGCGTTCTGCTTGGTTGAGCTCCGCAAAATATTCAAGGCCATTAACTTGTTTGCTTGAAGTTCCAAATGGAATAGTTATCAATTCACCTTTTTTTAAGGCTTTGCCAGTTTGGGGATTTACGGCTTCAAATGCGATGAATTCTATTGCCTCGCGATTTTCTTTAACGCTGCAGCTCTGTAATTGGTTAAGAAATTCTTTGTTGCTGGATCCCATAGCTGCTGAAAGATGGCCATTGAAAGTTAATGAAGCTACGAGCAACAAAAAGGATTTTTCGCCGAGCAAACTTGAAGACATCCTCATTTTACTAAAGAACCATTGGCGCATTTTCATGAAAAAAAACCTCCTTGAAAGGACAAAAAATCTCTTAGCTACCATGCCGAGAGCACGCAGAAGACCAGCCTGCGCAAAAACTACAAAAGGCCTAAAACACACAGATAGGAGCGGAATTCATCCTGTAAATATAGTGAATTTTACGAAAATTACCAAATAGTTTTATACAATTCGATTATATAACGAGTGCTGTCGCGCGGCGCTTGGCGTGGGCAACTGTATAATATCATTAAAAAAATTACTATTATTTTGAGGTTTATAAAAAGAATTTATTAAGGGACCTAGTAGGCTCATTAGGGTGTGTTGTCGAATTAATTTGCGTGGAATTTTTACTTTTTAGCTCACTTTTCGAGTATTAGCGCTGGTATTGTATTCAAATTCAGAGCTCCGGAAAAAATTTTGCCTAAAGTTTTTTCGTTCAATAGCATCAAAAAGAACTTTACTTCGCAATGCTTCAAGTTCTTTTACCAGGAATAAATTAGCTTCTCTCATTAAGCCTCGTTGCCATTCAAAAATAAGAAAGCCATAAAAAAGAGGATAAATTTCCGCAGGTAGGCGTAAAAAGATCACTGTGGATAGAGTCAATACGCAAAGTAAAACTAGATAAACAGCCCGTAAACTACGGTTACGCATAATCTTGCTAGTTGATCGGTTTGCGACAGCAAATAAAACAAAACATACATAACTTAGTAGCGCCAAAAACTCTGTCATCTGATAATGCAAAGGAAGTAGCAGCTTAGCCGCAATTAAAAGCATTAAAAGTCCTAAGGAGAACATAGTAGCTTGATAAGTTTGTTGATACACCACAAGCATGCGATGACCAATGAGGCCTTGCCAGTCTTTCCAAGTTAAAAGCGCCATAATGCCAGAGGTGACTATTGCAATCCAAATAAATGAAGGCACGTGCCGTCTCCCTCTGTTTCGAAATGTAATCTATAGAGCAATTATGATACATCTAGAAAGTTTTATGAAGCCTGCTTAGCTAGCTTCTTACTGCTTTCAACTAAATAGACGCGGTCTTCTTCTGCGAATCCGAAAGTTAAGTTTTTGTATTTTTTAATATTTCTATTATTTTTTTGCAGGAGATCAATTTCAGCGTCTGATCGACCTGGCGCGTGGTGAGTGAGAATTCCCAACTTTGCTTTACAGGCTAATATATTATCGAGTGCTTGGCTTAAACTTGAATGTCCCCAGCCGACATGACTTTTGTACTCTGCGTCAGTAAACTGTCCATCGTGAATTAATATATCAACCTTTTGCATCAGTTCAATTAATGCTTGGTTGCAATGACTAGGCCTAGCTTCGTGATCAGTTAAAATACCAACACTTGAACTACTATTTATACTAAATTTATAAGCATATGTCGGCAATACCAATTGATTCGTCAATTCTCGTCCATGATCAACGGGAGCAAATTCCACAGCCAAATTGCCTATTTTGTCATTCTGCTTGAGTTGAACAAATTCAATTTGCGAAGGCATACTATCTATACCGGAAAAAGGTGAATAGCTGCCATCAAACAAAATATCTAGGTTTTCTTTTGTTAGCGCTGGAGCAACCGGTGAATAAATTTTAATTTTCGTGTCAGGGAGATAAATAGGATGAAAAAAAGGTAAACCTTGAGTGTGATCCCAATGAAAGTGTGTATAAAAAATATTAATTGTCAGAGATCGTCCGCTAGCAAATGCGGCTTGCATTAATTTTTCGCCAAGTTTGCATGCGCCAAATCCGGTATCTACAATCGATATTTCATCATCCGTATTGTGCGCACCTATAATCTCCAAACAAGTGGTATTTCCACCATATTTAGCGACATCTGGGGAGGGAGAAGAGACTAGGCCTCTAGTGCCCCAAAATTTTATGCCGAGATGTCCCATACATCACCTTCTTTAGCTGCTGCAAGTCCAATATTAGCCATTAGCGCTTTATCTTTTATAGATTTTAATTTGTTGTCTACATCCGTATCCATATCTTCTGGGGCATGATGAAAGAGAATTAGATTTTTAACTTGACCATGGCGGCAGAATTCCAATGCTTTTGCAGGCGTCGTGTGTCCCCAATCCGGTTTCAGATTCTCTTCATTGAAATGTGTATCAAAAACAACTGTATGGCTTTTTTCGATAAACTTAACCAAGCCGTCGTTAAACTTCTTTTCAAAGCGAAGATCATATTTAACACGACTCATGTTTTCGCCAAGATAATTACCGTTTTCGATGGGTGCATTGTCTGTTAATACGCATACAGACGCATTGTTCTTTGAAACACGATAGCCAAGAGTCACGCCTTGGTGGTTTAATTGATAAGTAGCAATTTTGACATTTTTATTTATAAAAAATTCTTCTCCAGGATTAATCGTTTTAAATGAAATCTGGGCTTGTAATTTCGAAAGAGGAACAGGCAAGTTATCTGCCCGATGTAGACCCCAAAACAATTGATTGAAAGAAGATTTTGAAGTTGCAGATGAATAGAAAGTGACTTTGTTTTGCGGATTATAAAGTGGTAGAAAAAAAGGAAAGCCAATTAAATGATCCCAGTGGGTATGTGTGATTAAAAAATGGAATTCTTTTTTTGGTGGAGCTTCACCTAATTCTCTACCTCTGGCTGCCAGACCTGTGCCGCCATCGAGAAACAAATAGAAATTTTCGTCGACATCAAATTCAATAGACGTAGAATTGCCGCCATATCCCAGTAACATGCGTTGATGTACAGGACGAGATCCTCTGACTCCATTAAATCGTAACTTGATAGCCATTTTATGACGGGGCCTTTGTGCCAAGTTTTGTTTTATTACTTCGGCATCACCCTAAAATCATTGAAATATCAGCTCACTAAAACGAGCAAATAGTCCTAAATTTATTAGCAATATTAATTAGATAAAATTTGTTTAACACATTGGCTTCAGATTTCGATTGTCGTTATTTTCATAATTTGAATTCATTGCGGCTTTGATGCAGCTATAGTTCTTATATTTGCCATCATCGTCTAAGCGGACCATATGATGTTTATATCCAGCAGTAGTAGCAGAATTTACTGCAACTAACTGAGAGATCATTTCGCCAATAATCAGATGCTTTTTTTTGTAAATAAACACCCCGCCGCCAGAGTCTCCGAAGCATAAACCAACTTCAGGATCATCTAGTCTTTTTTCGTGAAAAATAATTTCAGTTTCATCGTGAGAGGTTTTAGACATTTCTGCATATTTTAATCTTCGGCTCAAGTCAACCTCTTCGTGCCTTCCAGATACTATAATGCGGTCACTTGAAAGAGTCATTTCGCAGCCATATCCTACGGTTGTTTTTTGATAGTCGTCGCCTATAAAATTTGGCGTTAGCTCAGCTACTGTAATTTCTGGTGTTTGTTCTTTTATAAAGATGAGACTTAGGTCGACTGCGCGAGAGCGTTTTAGTTCTGCAGGAGGATTGTCTTTTTGCTTGGCTAAATTTATCGCTTCCAGATAACTCGGGTGTATAAGAACTTTTTGAATCGTTAAATCGAAATGGCGTGCTGACCTGAGTTGTACCCCATAATAGATCCTTAAGCGATGACCTGGCGTAACTTTCGAAGAAAGCATCAGACTATATTGATCGACAACACAATGCGCTGCTGTTAGAAAAACTCTTTCAGAAATTTTTGTAGCGGTGCATTCTGGAAAATAAACCACGGAAGGAAATTGATTGGCTGTTGCGACTTGACCGCCAGCCATTTTTACATGTGCCGATTGTTTAGATGAGGAGCACGCCACTGTCTCAATGAATACAACTAAATAAATCGCTATTTTTAAGTACGTCAAAATGCCTCCAAAAATCTTATTGTAAAAAGCCACATTTAAAAAACAAGTCTGGAACTAACAATTTCAGCAACTTCAGTAAAACTCTTTGTCACTATATGATCTACTTTTGTTGCTATTGGTATTCCTTGGTCTGACCCAGTAATAATATCTTTAGAAATAGGAATCTGAACCAGCAAAGGTACGTCAACTTCCTTTTGAAGTTTTTGGATTCCACTTTGTCCAAAAATTTCATCTCGTTTTCCACAGCAAGGGCAAATATAATAAGCCTTATTTTCAATTAGCCCAAATATTGGAAGCTTTGCTTTTTCAAATTGCCGAATTGCCTTTATCGCATCGACAACTGCAACTTCCTCTGGAGTTGTTACGACGAATACACCATCAATTTGCACTTGTTCGAGAATTGTCAATTGAATGTCGCCAGTTCCAGGTGGCATATCAACAACTAAAACATCGACATCTTGCCAACTCACATCAAAAAAGAGCTGTTCAATTGCTTTTGATATCAGGGGACCTCGCCATGCAGTTGGCTGACTTGGATCTGCAAGAAAGCTAAATGAAACAGTCGCTAAGCCATGAGCTGGTCTCGGTATAAGGCGTCCCTCTGTATCAACTTGCATTGGGCCATTAGTCCCAAGAAGCTGCGCGGCTGAGGGGCCATACAAATCTGCGTCAACTAATCCAACTTTTAATCCTTGCTTAGAAAGTGCAATCGCCAAGTTAACACTTACAGTAGACTTTCCGACTCCGCCTTTTCCAGATGCAACCAGAAAGACATTTTTTACACCTTGGGGTCTTTTTTTATGGGAAATATTCGTATTTAAGTTTTCAATTGGGGTTGGGCCTAGCTGTACAGTTTGTGATACCGAATTTTTTAAAGATTGAAAAAATATCCCAAGTCCATTGAGCTCGGTAAATAAAGCTACATTCGGATTCTCAATTATTCTATGCAATAAAAGTTGTTCAAGTTTTAGTTTTTGATTTAATTCGAAGCCGCGAGTAGCGATCCTTAAACCCCATCTGCTTTTAGTAGTATCCAAGCCTAAAAATTCAGCTTCTAATATCGCGCTTTTATCATTGTTTAAAAAATCTGTGAGCAAAGGCTCAACTATTCCTTGCAGTAAACTAGTAATTTCTTGCTCTTTGGATTCCTGCACCTTTTAGCTCCCCATCTTGCTTACGAAAAAACACCTGAGTTCTAACATTTTATTTACCCTGCGCAAAGTATGAGATCTAATCCTTTGATAATATGCTATTATTTGATACATTTTATCACCTATAAAGGCTAATTTGAGGGTCCAAATTTAGAATCTGAATTTTTGAAAGTCACCATGTTAAATGATGTCACAGTAAAACTTTACACAACGAGCTATTGCCCCTATTGTATTGCTGCTTTGGAATTGTTGGATCATCTCAAAGTCAAATATGTTAACTACGATGTGACGCAAAATTCGGCTCTGCGAAAAAAAATTTCTGAAGAACAAAACGGCTATTCTACGGTGCCGATGATTTTTATTGCTGAACAATTTATTGGAGGATATTCAGAATTAAAAAGTCTAGTTGAAAAGGGGAAATTTCCCTAAATCCAGCCCTAGAAGGGACTTTTTAATTTTAGGGATATAAATATGAGCGAAGGTATAAAAATTATCGTTAATAATAAAAAGGCTTTTCATGAATATGAAATCATGGATAAACTTGTGGCAGGTCTTGTTCTGCTGGGTACTGAGGTTAAGTCTCTCAGATTGGGCAAGGCTAATTTAAATGAAGCATGGATTGATTTAAAAAATCACGAAGCTTTTTTAGTTTCCTCTCATATTGGTCACTATACGCATGGAAATATTGCCAACCATTTAGAAACTCGGCCTCGCAAACTTCTTCTTAAGCACAAAGAAATACTGAAATTAGAAGAAAGTATGTTTCAAAAGGGACTCACCATAATTCCTTTAAAACTATTTTTTAGAAAATCTCTCGTCAAAGTGGAAATTGCGTTAGCGCGCGGAAAAAAACACTATGATAAACGCGAGTCTGCTAAAAAACATTCGGCAGAAAGAGATATGCAGCGAGCCTTAAACAAAAGATGAAATTATAAGTATTTATTTATCAGTGTCGATAGCTTCAGTCTTTTGAAGCATGTAAGGTTGCGATTTGTTCTTTTTTGCATCGTAAAATATGATGTAACTAGAAAAATCTAAAGACATATGATTCACATTTGCTATGACATTATTAGAATTAGGTACAAAATCGACTTCACTAATGTATTGGGACTTTTCCGGAGAAATAATTGCAGTAGGATTTTCGCTTTTATCATAATTATAAACATAAACTTTGCGCCATTTTTGACGAGTGTATTCTGATTGACCAAGTACGACGACACTTCTCGTCGCGAAGTTTGCTCTCATGATAGCCTCAGAAGATGAAATCTCAGGGGGCAATACTATCCGAAAATTATTTTGTGTTTTCCTGCCGGACCATTCTTTGATTTCTTGTATTTCGAACGAATTTTGCTGAGCGTTCGTTTTGACCGCCGCAAAAAAGCGCCCTTGTTGTAACAACATATCGCTTTCTAGAAAAGCAATTTTCTTTGCGATAATTTGCGGAGTATTCATAAACCCAAGACCCTTAGGGCTGCTTTTGTCTTTAGATTTCCAAAGATAGATTCCGCCTTGATTTTTTGTAAAAGCAAAAATAGGGTTGAGTCCCATTTCAAGCGGAAAGAGAACTTTTCGAATTTGAAAGCTATTTGGTTCAATTGTCACTAATTGACGCACATTTAAATCAAAAAGTAGATATTGACTATCCAAACTCTCAACAAGAGAATATCGACCGCTTTTTTGCTGTAAAAGTTTATTGTTTGAATTTAAGCTGATTTGATAAAGTCTAGAATCTCCAGACATACATGCGGACTTTCCAGGTACAAATCCTACTAAAACAATTCCTTGAGTCTTTATTGGATCTACAATGAGCGCGTCTGCTTTCGGCCATGCACCAGATTTAAGCAGGCTAATAGTACGCTTTTTATGGTCAAATAGCGCAAGTGAAGACGCATGATGTTTAACTTCTTCGATGCTTACAGCACTCGAGTTTGATTTAGCTAAGTTGACAATTGAGGCTTCTTTTTTTTCTAGCTTTGCTTCAGGCAACTTATCGTCAACGTTATTTTTGACTGGTAAATTTTGTTTAAGAGGCTTCGAAACATAGCCTCGTATTCCCTGAAATAGATGATAAGAAACTTTACCTTGAGGCGAGAAAATTATCTGGCGTCCAGGGTAATTAATCAATTCTTGAAAACAAGGGTTAAATTGTCGTGGAACTTCTAAATTTATATTTCTGCTTTTACCGATATCAACCTTAGTTGGCGGTAATTGACCTCTTGGTAAAGAGTTTTCGCTTCCCGTTAGTTGAGAAGCAAGATTGAACGCCAAAGCTCCGCTAAGAAAAATGAATATCCTCTTATATCTATTCAAATTCTGCCCTCATGTTTGGATATATGTTGAACAATGTCTATATTAGCACTATTTTTAATCAATATCGGGAAGCTCTTCAGCCTTAAAAAATCCAAGTAAGCGATAAGCTTCGGAAGGCGCGACTTTTTGAGAGCTGTCTGTTAGATATTTAGGAAACATCATGAGTCCTTCTGTACTTGCTCGGTGCTCCGTCCCGTCAGGATTCGTCCCTAAAAGTTCAAATTTTTCTATAGCCATAAAGTTATGTAGACCTGGTCTCAATGTGAGTTGACCAGAAGATGGCCAAGGCTCAATGTGTTTAAAGTTAAGCAGAGGTCCCATTGCGCCCATCTCTTCATTTTGAGAAGGAGCATTTTGACCCTTTGCAAGTTTGGCGGCATAATGACTCGCCTGCACACAAGCGAGGACGCCTGTAGAAATTTGATAGGGATCAAATCCGTTTTTGCCCAGCTCGATGGTTAGCCCAATCCCCCCCTTGGAATTAACATATTCATCCGTACACATTCCATCCTTAGAGAAAGAGTCGCCCCAATGAGTCACTATGGGGATCTGGCTATTCACTGCTCTAGCAAAGTGGAGCGCCTTTTTGCGAAAAGGAAAAATAAAAAAAGGACATAAGCTGGGTGACGATGTTTGATGGATATCTAAAAGAAGAGTTGTATTTGCCAAATAGGGCATAATATTTTTTGCGCGGCGATGTTCTGCAAGAGTGCAAATATCTCGGCCAAAACTGCGATTAAGATCAGCTTCTAAAAATCTTTTATTCTGGCTTGCGGCTGGGAGATTTCCAAGAATAAGGGCGACCCTACATTCTAATTCGATGCATTTGTTAACCAACAATTCTAACCATGCAGCCAGAACAGCGAGTCCTGCAACTTCATTTCCATGGGTAATCGCCATGACTGCAAGATCTGTTTTTTTCTGATCTTGGCTGGGCTTTTGCCCGCCTAAAACATTCTTGGAAAAGATTGTCGGAGTTAATATAAAGATATCTTCTTCTTTTTTTTCAATTAAATACCCCTTGTCTTGGAGAATTTTTAATTGCGTATAAAAGCGATCTAATTGATCATTGAAGGAGAAATTTATCATTTTTCTTAAAATCCATATGAGTAGTTGAATGACGATTAGCATGCTAGAATAGTCTTAAGATTCTATGAATGATAAAGATAAATAATATATGAAACTAGCAAAATCTTACTATTTTTTATTCATAATCATAGCTATGTACGTCAGTGCTTGTGACCCCGATGGTCGAAAAAAATGCCAATGGGTACTAGAACCAGATCCAACCCTTATCCACCGCGTTGATGACGGATATGTACCTGTTTGTGCACGAAATAGAGTTACGATGAAGCAAGATTGTCGATTGCAAACAACACTTGATTTTGCAAAGTCCACTAGCGGCAAAACCTTTCGCTATGTTGATATGAAAATTGAAAAAAGTGGCAAAGTTAAAAAAATCACCAAAATTGAATATTGCACAAAATAGGAGAATAAATTGAAAAATCTCTTTTTTAAGATGGCCTATTTACTTTTCACATTATCGTTAAAAATATTGTGAATCATATAAAAAATATTAAAAATACCAAACATGACCACAATAAATA
>JAGOVF010000176.1 GCA_018060885.1 Oligoflexales bacterium
TGGTGTCGCTTTCGCTACTGGATTTCGTATTGCAAGATTACGGCGGCGCTCATCCTTTAGTCATGGACGCCCTAGCGGAAATGTCCGAGGCTCAAATGCAAATGCGCTTGACCCACCCTCCCGTTCGCGCGCAAGCCCGCTCGCAAGGGAGGAGAGGGATGCGAGCGGGACTCCCTAGATTACCTAATTAGTACCAATTTTCTTCTTGCAAATAACTTTCGAATTTCTTCGACAATTACGATTAGTATAGCTATCGGTACTATTGCCATCCAGTCTGAAAGATTAAGTGGTACAGTTTTTAAAAATGTATTCATTACTGGCGTATAAATGGCGAGCAATTGAAGCGAAATAACTGTGACAGTCGCCCATACCAAGTATTTGTTAGAAAACGGATTCATCCTGAAAATAGACTTGCTGTCGGATCGGCAATTCCATGCGTTAAACCATTGGAAGGCGGCGAGAACAGTAAGCGACATTGTCCATGCTTTTGCCAAATCAGCTTCGTAGTAATTTTTAAAAAGAAAGAGTGTGCCAACAGCCATCGCCAGGGACATAAGTATCATTCTCTTTGCCATCAATTTATCCACAAGATATTTTTTCGGCTTCTCAAACTTACCGTCGAGTAAATGATGCTCTTTGGGTTCCATGGCGAGCGACACATCGAGGAATCCATCAGTGACGAAATTCAGCCAGATAATCTGTGCCGCTAATATTGGTAACGGATACCCCAAAATAAGCGCACCTATAATCGTGAACACCTCGCCCATACTGGTAGAGAAAAGATACAAAATAACTTTCTTGATAGTCTTGTAGATACTGCGACCTTCATCGATCGCCGAAACAATACTTTCCAAATTGTCGTCCAAAAGGACGATATCAGAAGCTTCTTTGGCTACTTCAGTCCCGATGTTACCCATGGCCACTCCCAGATCAGCGGCAACCAACGATGGCGCATCATTCACCCCGTCCCCGGTCATTGCTACTACCTCTCCGCGAGCACGATATGCTCCGATGATTCTCATTTTATGTTCTGGATTCACCCGAGCAAACACCGATATCGTTTTGAGCCTTTCCGATAACTCCGCATCGGACAAAGCATCAATCTCCGGCCCGGTAAGCACTTCGTCATTTTCATGCCAGATGCCTATTTCTTTGGCTATAGCTTGGGCGGTTATCTTATGATCACCAGTAATCATCACCACTTTCACTCCGGCAGATCCTGCTTTTTTTATGGCCGAGGCCGCTTCCGGCCTTGTCGCATCTTTCATACCGTAAAAACCTATGAAAGAAAGATTCCTTATCTTCTCCGGTTTAAGAGTTTTTCCGGCATCTGGATCAATAGCAAAAGCGACCACTCGTAATCCCTCTTGCGACATTT
Source organism: Oligoflexales bacterium (assembly GCA_018060885.1). Taxonomy (GTDB): domain Bacteria; phylum Bdellovibrionota_B; class Oligoflexia; order Oligoflexales; family JAGOVF01; genus JAGOVF01. The sequence continues at coordinate 1,379 of JAGOVF010000176.1, forward strand.
TATAAAAGACAGACTCATGATTTTTTCGTTCCTCATCTGTAAGTTCTTTCCGTTTGCCGTCCGACCAAACCGTATTTGATAATTCCAAAATAACTTCAGGAGCACCGACGACGGTTAGGAAGTTCTTGTTATCAACACCATGAAGCATGGCGTGATATTTGAGCCGGTAGTCAAAAGGGATCTCTCCAACAACTGGAGATTCTCGCTCAAGATCTTCTTTGTGAAAGCCCAGCTTTTGCGAGAGCACGAGCATTGCCGCTTCAGTAGGATCTCCGCTTATTCGGAATCGTTTATCCTCTTCGGAATACACCACTCTGGCGCTGGCGCAAAAAGCACCAATTTTACCGGCAAGTAAAAGTTCGGGATGATTTGCGGCGTCGATGACACGGCCATTCAAACTTATATTGCCTTTTGACTCATATCCAACACCACCGATATCAAACATCGTTTCTCCCACATACACTTTTTGAATTACTAACTCGTTTTTAGTGATCGTGCCAGTCTTATCAACGGCAATAATGCTTGCTTGCCCCAAGGCCTCGACTGCCTGTAGTTTCTTTACGAGCGCATTGCGCTTGCTCATGCGCCAAACGCCCATGGCGAGAATAAGAGTCACGACAATAGGGAGACCCTCCGGCACGATTGATACTGATAAAGAAACAATCGTCGTGAACATATCTTTGACCGGTTTGCCGACTGCAATACCAAGCGTAAATATCACTATTGAAACAATTGCTACCGTTGCGATGATAAGGCGTGAAAGATATCGAATGTTGCCCTTAAGAGGGATCTCCGTGTTCACTAATGCAATCTTGCTTGCGATTGCACCGATGGTGGTTTTCGATCCTGTTGCGATGACGACGGCTCGGCCATTGCCAGCGACGATGTTCGTCCCTTTGTAGACTATGTTTTTATATTGCCCGGTCGTCTCTCCTGCGGCCTCACGGTCGCTCATTTTATGCACCGGCTCTGACTCTCCGGTAAGAGCCGCCTCATCCACTTTGAGGTTATGGGAAAGCATGACGCGCGCGTCGGCAGGAATTTTTTCACCCTCTTGGAGAATAAGAATATCGCCAGGCACCAGTTCTGTGTCCGGAATAATAATCTCTTTGTCGTCCCGAAGCACAGTGGCTTTCGTCTCAACGAATTTCTTGAGAGCAAGAAGAGTATTCTGTGCCTTGCCTTCCTGAATTGTTCCGACAATGGCATTAAAAAGAAGGACTGCGAGAATTATCGATCCGTCGACAACTTCTCCGATCACAAACACCACGATACTTGCGGCTACCAGTATGTAAATGAGTGGGCTTTGGAATTGGCGTAGGAAAATAGTAAAAATACCATCTACCTTTACCTCGGGCAGTTTATTTTGCCCGTATTGTTTCAACCGGAGAATTGCTTCTGCATTGCTCAAACCGCGTTCGCTAGAACGCAATTCCTCAATGACGGCTGTTGATGATTTTGTATGCCATAGGTTATTCATATTTTATTTAATGCAATTATTTCTTTTGGTCGTATTATTCAAAACAGCACGGATTTCCTCGCTGACAAAATTATTGTCCAAAATCCTTTTAAGTGCATTGAGTTGCTTCGGTAAAATCGATTGTCCACACAACTCCTGTGCGCGGTCAGCAACTTTTCCGATATCGTCGAAAGATATGACCATATTAGCTAACCCAACCTTTTTCAAAACTTCAGCGCATCCCATAGTATCACTTACGAGAACCGGAATACCGAGACATGTCGCCTCCATAGGAACATTGCCGAAGGTTTCAAAAGTCGAAGGACAGACGATCAGTCCTTGTGAGAGATAGAATTTCTTCAAACCTTCTGCGGTCATGGAAGGCAGGACTTCGATTGTTTTCGGCATCGTTTTTAAGTTCACATTCGGATTGGTGACAAAAGAGGCAGTATGTCGCCATTTGCGTTTTTGCAATTCGAGATGTAGCTCAAAAAATTTATCGAAGTTTTTTATTTTTGAGTAACGACCCACCGCTGCAATCCTTCTTTCTATTGAAGCGTCTACTGCACTGGGGTCGGTAAATATGCTTGCTACTGGATTTGGAATTACATAGCTATTCCTTATTTTACCTTTGACGACCAATTCTTCCACTGTCTTCTTACACAGCCCGGATGGGAAAATTATTTGTGCAGAATTTTTTACTACCGATTTCTCCATTGACAGGAAAAGTTTCTTTAATTTATTCGGATAATGTTCCGTTTCTTTTGACAAAACGCCGGAATACCACAAAATCACGGGAATCTTTTCCTTTTTGGCGGCTATGGATATGAGCCATGGCATGTAGTATGTTCCGCTAAGCAGTACTACATCCGGACGAGTTTCATTTAGAATACCCCTGATAATTTTTATAGCTTCTTTATAGGCGTTCTCGGTTTTCTTAAGTGTCTTACTGTGTTTGAGCACATCCATCAATGGTAAATGATGAATATTAATAATATGGTGATCAAATACTTCCGGATCAAAATGTCTGAAAAGTGCAGGGCCCTTCATATACATCCGACTGGTCAATTCCAATCCGATGAACTCATCATCAAGTTTGTATAGATAATTCACCAAGTTAAGATTGGATGAAGTGATCCCCCCGACATTGTCACGTGTTAAGTTGATTGCTATTTTCATAAAATTATTTTAACATTTTTCATCTTTTTAACCCAAACCCTAGTTACTGTTTCTAATTTTTACAGCTTCCTCAGTAATGTTTGAAATATTTCTTGAAATCCAATCATATCTTTCTTTACTATTTTCACCCGCTGGGTTGTAACACTTTACTATTGCAGATAATTTTTTCCCAGCATCACCGTATGGTATGTAATCGAATGGGTTATTTCCTTTTTCAGTGATATATCCTTGGCTATTTTTTATGCCATGAATGTAAATACCCGCAACTCCCATTTTGTTATTCCATGACTTCACAATTTCATGATTTATCCATTTTCTGTCTGCAGTTTTATTTCCAATAAGAACAATCGTGCATGATCTATATTTCATTTGTTCGCTTATCCATTTCTTTATTGCGTCATCACCACTGCTAGTTATTGTTTCCCAATCATTATCTGGTGCGGGTCTATTTCCCTCTATGGCACCAATGCTACGGATTGTTGAAGCACGCCAACAATCCGGTTTATAATGAAAACTATAAAAAACTTGCCTTTTTGTTGCCATAATTTATAAAATCAAAATAATAATAATGTGAACCAATAACAACCCACCATAAAACACTCGTAGTGTCGGCGAAAGTGCACAATCAAACCAATCCTCGTCCTTTTCACACTTCTCTGTTTTCATTAAGAAATCAATCTCGCTTTCTTTTTTCTTGGCTGTTCGCTCATAAAGTTCGCGAAAAAGTTTTTCTTGATGCAAGTAATATCCATCAAGTATCCAAAAGAAGAACAAAACGGCGAGAGAAATGAAAATATATCGGCAATCCAAATCTTTAAATCCAAAGGCGAGCAAACCACCAACAACAGTAATTGCCCATCCTTTCAAAAGAAAGGAATTATTAGCCATTCTATTTATGGTCGTCTGTATAAATTCAAGATGTTTTAACTTTGCTTCCATTGTGTGGATAACCTCGCTTTGTCTTTCGGCTTCCGTTCGGTTATAATGAAAGTGTAGCGCAAATAGATTTTTAAAGCAATATGTCAAACCTCACAAAAAAACAAAAACAAGTCTTTGATTTTATAAATACTTATATTTCCGAAAATGGGATTTCTCCAACTATTGAAGAAATACGAAAAAAGCTAAAACTCAAAGCAGTTTCTACTATCCATGAGCATATCAATTCCCTAAAAGCTAAAGGGTATCTTTCAAAGTCTGAAAATTCTGCTAGAAGTCTATCATTGAGGAAAGAAATAAAATCTATCGTAGAAATTCCTATTTTGGGAAGAATCGCTGCAGGATATCCTATTGAAGCAATAGAAAATATTGAGGATACAATATCTATCGTCAATCCAAATATTAAAACATCAGAGGGATACTATGCCCTGCGTGTTGTTGGAGAAAGTATGATTGACGAAGGAATTTTTGACGGAGATATTGTCGTGATCAAAAAACAGTCGGTAGCAGAAAATGGGCAAACGGTTGTCGCTATTATTGATGACAACGAAGCAACGCTCAAAAAATTATACCGAGAAAAAGCACGCTATCGACTTGAAGCAAGAAACCCAAATATGCCATCTTTATTTAGAACAGATGTAGAAGTACGAGGTGTTGTCGTACAAGTTATAAGTAATATCACAGACAAGCCAGAAAAAATTGTTTCAAAAAAGACAAAACATGGATTTAAAACGATTGACCTTTTTGCTGGTGTTGGTGGAATTCGACTCGGATTTGAAAATGCTGGATTCAAAACAGTCTTTGCAAATGACTTTGAGCCACAGTGTA
>JAGOVF010000053.1 GCA_018060885.1 Oligoflexales bacterium
GCTAAACACAGACTTTTACCTACTTATGGAGTCAATATCCATTACTCTGCTTTTATTACCAAGAATCTCTACTTTCTCATGGCTGCACATGTCTTGAATTGCGAAAATGGAAATTTAAAAAACGAATACTTTGAAACTGAATCGATAATAACTAGAGCTTCAGCTGGTTTGGGTTACTTTCTGCCTAACGTAAGACGCACGCTATCCAATACCTTTAGAAATACAGCCAAATAAAATTCCAAACAAACAGGAGAAAAATAAAAGCCAATATCAGCTAAGGCTCTTTGACTAAAACATACAGGCATTTTAATTTATCAATCTCACAGTTCAAATTCAAAACTTCTATACGTTTTTGTTCACTACTATTCGCCAAAACTGCTGACAGTCGCTTTGCAGCTTCATAATTTCGAAATGAGCTAAAATCACTTAAGAAAGTCAATTGGCAGCTTTCTATGGCATCACCAGTGAATTCACATTTAATATTTTCGATATAGAAGCTTAAATGGTCTCGCACTTGGTATGATGGCATAGCGAACTCTGTTAAAGCAGTTATAAACTGGGCAGCTTCGTTTGTATTGTCATAATAATTGCCAAAATATTTTTCTGCATTTTCTTCCAAAGCGCTTCTTGAATTTTGATTGTTCGGACTATCAAAGCTACAAGAGTGGCGCAGCTTGCTACCTTGCCGGCTTCTTATACAATGTAAATTCTTAATGTAGGGGCTCTGCGCCGATAGGGGCAATTTTTCGAAAAATCGAAAGAAATCCGAATTTTCATTTTTGCTTCGATCCATGTTTTTAATATAACGCATCGCACATTGCTGCTCGATTAAACTCGTTGTCTGACAATTAATTTGGTCAATTTTTAGAAGATTGCTACTAGAATTATTTTTCACTTTTTGCAGACTATTAGCTTCATTCACCTGTATCAAGTCCAAAAACTCTCTTGCCTTTTCTCCTTCCAGCGATTTGCTGACAACAAGTGATTTTTGCTTGTGACTTTGATCGACATAAGAAATGCGGCAGTAGTAAATTTCACTTTTTAAAAATTTATGGCAGCTTAATTTTTCTAGTTCATAAGAAATTCGACTAAAGTATAAAATTTCCGCCTCGGTTAAGACATTTGTAAGAACCAGCCAATTTAACGATGAGTCCTTTATCAAAGACTCGCCTGAGCTTAATTTACAATTAATCAGATCAACTTCAGAATCTTGTCTATCACATTTTAGTTTTTCAATCTCCCACCATGAGTCATTTTCAGATGAATTGAGATGGGATTTTGGAAAGAAATCATATAAACGCCGAGCCAAATCATATTGAATGACTTCTCTATATTCTTTTTGCGCCGGAGCCGGCCTTAGAGGAACAGGGAACCTATTGTAAGTACAGTGTGCACCAAATATTGCACGACTATCTTGCGGTTTTGTACATTCTAATTGATTGAGAGCAAGCTGCTGATCGAGACCTAAAATATCGCCCAATACTTGAAGTGCAATTTTGCTCTGGTATAAGTTCAATTCGAGAGCTTTATCATCTGTGTTAAAAATACGACAAAGGCCTTTTGCGCTATCACAATAGAATTGCTTGAGACGAAATATGTTTTTTGAAATTTGGCTTTCATTCGCAATCAGCAGCCGCATTAATGCAAACAATTTTTCACTTAACTCAGGAGATCGCACATAGTCGCGATACTCTAACTTCTCAAAGAGAAGCGTCTGGCTGTTGACGTGAGCATCTGAGGTTTTGCAAGATAAAATTGATAGCCAAGAGAAAATAAAAAATGACCCAAAAACTACCAATGATTTTAAAATTTTTCTCAAAACAAATATCCTGCGTTATCAATGTCTCCAACGCCCTCTAAATAAAGCTGCTTTGCACTCTTTTCGGCGGAGTCTGGTTTGCCTAAAAGGGCAAAGGTAAGAATTCTTTTACGGTCTTTTGATAAACAGCCGAAATTTCTTTATGTTTTAGGTGTTTTCCCTCTTTTGCACAAATTTTACCGCGATTTATAACTGATAGTAACCAACTTGAGTCTGCTGACAAAAGTAATTGCCCAAGCAAATGCGCCTCTTGATTTACACCCATGGTGATAAATTCCGGTTTGATTACAACACAATTTAAGGCTGTTCCCAGCGCAAAAATACCCTTTTTTTGTTCTCCTGAAGCTTGATGTGCATGACTCCAAACTTGATCAAGCAATATATTTGCGCTGTATTCACCTGGCTTTGCTAAAGGATTCCGCGTATTAAATTGCAAACGCTGAGCATATTCTAGCATTCGAAGTTCTTCGAAAGGATTAAGACCAACATGACTATCACTACCAATAGAAAAACACCCGCCTTGGGAAAGAAAAGATTTTAAAGGAAAAAATCCATCACCTAAATTTCCTTCTGTACTTGGACAAAGCACAATATTAGCTTTTGATTTAGCCAACAATTCCACTTCAATAGTATCCATATGTGTTGCATGTACTAAATTCCACCTGTCATCGACTGCGACGTGATCCAAAAGCCAACGAACAGGCCTTTGCCCCCATTGGGCTAGACAATTTTCAACTTCTTTTTTCTGTTCAGCTATATGCATGTGAAATGGATAGTGTTTTGCAAGATCTATGAGCGCAAACAGCTGATCTGGCTGCACTGCTCGCAACGAATGAGCTCCTATCCCCATTGAACCATGTTCAATTTTCCGACAGTAGGCTGCGACAGCTTCCCACAAGAGCGCAAATTCATCTACGTCTTTGCTTATAAAACGCGACTGCAAAGCGCTAGCAGGCTTATTAAAGTCACCACAGTGATAGAATATTGGCACCATAACAATATTGATATTGACAAACTTAGCCGCATCTAACAATGCTTGCGCCATTATGCTTGTCGTGTCGTACTTTTCGCCATTTGCTTGATGATGTAAATAATGAAATTCTACAACATCGGTATATCCATGGCGTAATAGCTCGCTATAAAATCTCTTCGCAATCGAAAACATTTGGCTTGGGTTTAATAATTTCGAAAAATGGTACATAGCTTGACGCCAGGTCCAAAAATCATCATGAGCAGCATGTAAAGATAGATATTCTGCACTGCCTGCCATTGCATATTGAAAGGCGTGAGAATGTGCGTTCATAAATCCAGGAATAGCAACTCCTGCAATCGCTTCGACTTCAGTGTCTTCTGCTGGCGGAGTCTGACTCAGTGACGTTATAGAACCTTTATGATCAACCGTAATATAGGCTGGGCTAAGCCATTCCGCTCGAGTGCGATCAAGTCCAATTAATGCTTTTTGGAAAAAATAAGTCTTCATAGTTGCTTCAATACTTTTGCGAGTTCGAGTAAGATTAATTTCATCACTGATTCAAAACGACCAGACTTTTGTGCATCGACTTTATTAAACTCATCTAAATACAGATCTTGCGACATTTCAATTTGAATAAAATGAACGCCAACATCAGGGCGAGCATAATGACGCGTTATGTAGCCGCCGCGAAATGGCTCGTTTAAAGAGAATTGAAAAGACCCATCAGATCGAAGGTTATTTATAATATTACTTTCCAATAAAGGATGGGCGCTCTTACCTTCATTCGTGCCAATAATTAAATCTGGGAAAGGAGTTCTTTGAATTGAAGGTACCAAACGCTTAATTGAATGTGCTTCTATGATTAATATATGCTTAAAACTTTTTTGTAATTCTAAAATCCGTCTCTCTAGCTCTGCATGATAGGGATCGTAATATATTTTTTTCCGTGACTGTTTGATTTCAGTTGTTAAAATAAAGTCTGGATCTCGATATATTTTTTCACCCATAAATGTTTGAAGAGGAAATAAAGAAAACTGCGGTCTTGAATCATTATAAAGTGGGCGGTCTTCTGGATCGCGATTTAGGTCCACCACATAGCGGCTATACTTAGCCTTTAAAATACCAACTCCTAGCGACAGAACAAAAGAATAGAGTTCGTCGACCAACCAATCCGTATCAGGAGGATTTTTTAAGATTTCATCTGAAAAATCTGAATGTATGTCTTTAGGAAATTGCACACCACAATGCGGGACACTCACTAGAATAGGCAATAGCGGCAATTTAGGGGCTTGATATATAAAAGGTACCGCACTCATCATGAATTTCCATGTGCTTTAATTCGACAAAAGCCTAGCAACTGACCCATTGTACGTCAGCTTTTTTAATTCATCCTAGAATTAAGATCATGGAGCTTCATTTTTTTGGGGGGACCTTAATTTCAGCAGTCCCTTTTATAATATTTGACGGCTAAAAAACGAGCGGACTTGCGCAAAATAGGTATCGAAATCTTTTTCGCCTTGAATTGAGTAGTACATGACGTCACTTTGCTCAGCGGCATGTTCTAATTGCAGGCCGTGGCCAACTTCATGGCACCAAAGCTTGCGCAATTCTGTTCGGTCTTTGATACGATTTGTTCTTAAACGATGGTCGATATAGTCCACATCGAACTCGACCCGCATACTGAAAAAGACTTCTTTGGACGCGGGGCTCATGTGTAAAGTTAGAGGGGAGGTCTTTTCCACAGTTTCAGTCATCCACTGTCCCCAGCCAATTTTTCCATCTACCTGTTGTAGATTGTTGGTCATCACAATTGTAGAATTTGCCGCAGCTCTATCATCAACAACATTGAGAGCCTCAAAACCTACATCTGAGTTGTATTCTTCGGCTAATTCTTTAAAGAGAACTCTATGTTGAGGGTCTTGGCTTTCGACATAAAAACTGTAGTTCTTATGGAGTTTTACGGGGATGTCGCTTCCACAGCTTGCAAGCAATGATGACAGAATTATGAATGTTATAATAGATTTTAACATTTTAAAGTCTCCTACTAACAACAACAGCATTAACACTCAAAATCAGCAACAACATATCAATAATCTACTTTTATATTAGTTTTTAATAAATGTCAATATATTTTATTATTATTATATAATATTCTATAAATATTAATATTATTAATTATTTATATATAGATTTACAATCAATATTGAGAGCTTAAAATGGAGCTTCGAGACGCACTTTTATTCGATTTTCATTTAGCACTTAGCTTAGGGAGCTGCTTTGAACGCCTGCCAGAGGACCGCTCAATTTTTAAGCCGTCCATGGCAAAATTTTCGCTACGGGTTCGGGCTCCTGCCCTCACCAGTTCCTCTGGCAGGCGTTCAAAGCAGCTCCCTAAGCTAAGTACTTAAGCGACTATCAGAACTATCTGGGTGCATTCAAAGATCTCAATACGCAGGAGATTTGTTTTAAAATGGCCTCAGCAAAGGGACCTTTGTGCTTAACTATCGAGAAAATTTGAATAAGATCGAAATCATATAGGGGTGGTCAGCTAGCAAGAACTGCGTCATCCAAACGGCTTTCTGAGAAATTCTTTAGAAAGCATTAAGGCTTGCGGCGGCGGCATGAGTGCCAGAGGAACTGGTGAGGGCAGGAGCCCGAACCCGTAGCGAAAATTTTGCCATGGATGGCGTAAAAATTGAGCGGTCCTCTGGCACTCATGCCGCCGCCGCAAGCCTTAATGCTTTCTAAAAGAAAATCCTATAAATGTATGAATGACACAAAAAAATGCGCCTAATATGCGTTTTTATTAATAAACCCTCGAATAAACGTTAATAAAATGATCCTCACATCAAACCAAAACGACCAGTTTTGAATGTAATAAAGATCACATTCAATCCGTTTCTCAATGCTAGTAGAACCTCTCCAGCCACATACTTGGGCCCAGCCCGTCATTCCGGCTTTGACTTTGTGGCGCAGCATATAATCCGGAATTTGTGTCCTAAATTGATCCACAAAAACAGGGCGCTCAGGACGTGGGCCCACCAAGCTCATTTCTCCTCGCAGAACATTAAGCAGCTGCGGCAATTCATCGAGGCTTGTGCGGCGCATAAATTTGCCGATAGAAGTTGGACGATTGTCGTTTTTGTTAGCCCAAACCGCACCGGTCTGACTTTCTGCATTGAGCGGCATTGACCTAAATTTGAGGATATCAAAAACTTGTCCATCAAGACCTAAGCGCGGTTGGCGATAAAGCGCTGGCCCCTTCGAGCTAAGCTTTACTGCAAGAGTCAACATCAGCAACAGTGGAGATAAAAAAATCAAACCAAAAGCGGCGCCAAATAAATCAACCATTCTCTTCACCACTGCCCCAGTTCCCGCTAAGGGGCTGTCATGGATATTTATAACGGGCGTGCCTTTAACGAGCTCTAAGTTGCTTGCAAATCGTGTGTAGCGAATAATATCTGGGATTAACTTGATGTCGGTCACCTGTGCCGAAATATACTGCAAAATTGGATCGAAATGGCTATAGGTGCCGCCAGATATAGCCACTATGACAGTATGACAAGGATGCGTGCGAAAAAGTTCTAGCCATTTTTCTTGAGTGTCGCCGATATTTTCAATGGTCGGCAAAGACTGGCCTTGGCAGAAATCAGCAGCAATTTTTTTTTCTTCGTCACTACCAAACAAAACACAAGCGCGAATATGATTTAGTCCAAATGTTGAAAAGCGCCCAATTTCAAATGCGCGTTCCACCAAATGTCCTCCTGCCACTAAAATAACTTCTCGTTTTGGACTGCGGCGCGCATATAAGCGCAGTATTTTTCTGCCTAAGCTGCGGCCAATTACTAAAAAAACTGGATGTAGAATAGCGAAGAGAATGACAAGTAAGCGCGAGTAACGGTATTCCTCATAAAAATGCGTAAAAGCAATAAATGCTATCGTGGCAAAACCACAAGCTTGGAGAATGTCTAGTGCCTCGACAAAAGCCGATCGATGTTTTCCACTGCGTTGATAGAGTCCCACACTTGCAAATACAAAAACCCAAATTGCGAGAATAAACGGCACGAGTTTAAAATAAAGGAGTTCTCCTGGAACTCCTTTTTCTACTGAAAAAAAAGTGTAAAACCGAACATAATAACTAAGCACCCAAGCCAAGGAAAGCATGAGTACATCCGTAAAAAGCCGCAAGAGAAACATAATACTTTGTTGATGCTTAATCATGATCTCGCCCTCCCAAAAACTCCTGCATACGGGCGCGGAACTGTTTAATAAAACTATCTGTAGAAAACTGCTGCGCAAATTCGCGCAAATAATCTCTGTCATAAGAATGTGGGTTAAAATTATTTAGGCTCTCACTCAAAGACTCAACGTTTTGCTCTATAAAAAATTCGCCCGTTTTATTGGGAACAACATAGTCGAGAGCGCCACCACTTTTATGTGCTATGATCGGTGTCTTCATGGCTAAAGCTTCTATCGGCGTAATGCCAAAATCCTCTGTCCCAGGGAAAATAATTGCTTTGGCGCCGAACAGCAGCTCATTCCAATGGTGTCGAGTTGGCGCTATAACAAACTTGCAGTGTTGGCCTGCAAGTCTTCGCAAACTTGCTTCCATGGGCCCAGATCCCACGATTACTAATTTTTTACCGGTGTTGATACAAGCTTTAATTGCAAGATCGAAGCGTTTGTAATTTACAAAAGCACCGGCAGTCACAAAGTATTCTTTAAAGTTTTGTATTTTTTCACCTTCGTGCGGCAGAGCGTCTATTTCAACTGGGGGGAAAATAATACTACTATCACGGCGGTAGAATTTTTTTATGCGCGATTTCACATAATTTGAAATTGCAACAAATTCATTGACTCCGTTATTGCTGCTTACGTCCCATATGCGCAGTTTCGGCGCTAGAAGTTTCATAAAAAAACTGGCACCAGGAATAGCTGAAAATTCAGCGTCATAATGCCGACGCTGGTCCCAAATATAGCGCATAGGAGAAAACATATAGCAGATGTGCTTTGCATTCGGATGGACTAACACTCCCTTTGCAGCACAGGATGACGTGCTAATGACGATATCGTAATCAAACAATTCGAAATTTTCCACAATAGCAGGGTAAAATGGCAAAAGAGCCTTTCTGATTTTACAAAAGCGATTGATAAACGGATTAACGATGATATGACGAGAATTTAAGCTATCCGGTAAGCTTTTTGGATCATAAAACATGGTGAAGATTGGAGCTTCTGGATAAAGCTGGACGAGAGCCTCTAGAACTTTTTCGCCGCCACGGTATGTAACCAACCAGTCATGGACAAAAGCAACACGCGGCATCAACACTACTCCCAAGTTTCTCAATTTCTCAACGCTTATCTCGAATTTTCTAAGGAGCATAAACTTAGCAAAACTTTAGAGAAAAGTGAGCACTTTTCAGATTCAACGTAGAACTCAAACCCGGCAAAGCCTGCCTAGATTTGCTTGTTGGAATTTCGATTTGCTATCATGGAACTAAAGGCCCACAACTTCAAATCAATTCCTGCTAATGCTTAGCAAATTAAGGAACTTAAAACATAATGAATGAAGATCTTTTTATGATCAAAGGGCTCGAAAATATTGGGGGGCCAGAATCTGCGGAAATGGGCAGCAGTTTGGACTTCAATAATTGGCGCAGTTTTTTTCCAGAAATAATCGGCCGCAGCCCTAGTATGTCTAAAGTTCTTGAAAATTCTACGAAAATTGCCAGAACAGAAAGTGCTGTCCTGATTCTAGGTGAAAGCGGAACTGGCAAAGAACTCATCGCAGCTGCCATCCATCGACTTTCGAAAAGAGCTGACAAAAGGTTTATGGCTATCAACTGCTCGGCTATTCCGGAAGATCTGCTAGAGTCTGAACTTTTCGGCTACGAGCAAGGTGCCTTTACTGGCGCCAATAAGCGCCGAGCGGGTTTTTTCGAAGTCGCAAAAGGCGGAACCATTTTTCTGGATGAAATTGGTGAAATGCCTAAGCGCCTACAAGCAAAACTATTGCGGGTACTTCAAGAGAAGAAATTTACTCCCTTAGGTGGTAGTGAAGAAAAGTCTGCAGATGCGCGTATCATTGCAGCAACAAATATTGACCTAGACAAAGCCGTTCAGGCGAACGAATTTCGTCTCGATCTTTTTTATCGATTAAATGTCTTTCCAATCACTTTACCACCACTGCGAGAAAGAGGAGAAGATGTAGAGCTTCTTATCGAGCATTACCTAAAGGTGGCTAATAGAATTCATAATATCCACGAAGATTGTTACTTCAACTCAGAAGTTTTAACTTGTTTGAACAACTACCCATGGCCTGGAAACGTCCGGCAGTTGCAAAATTTGGTGGAAAGACTTGTTGTCATATCTGGAGGAGGCCAGATTCAGATGAGTAATTTGCCTCCCGAAATGTTAATTAAGCAACACATACCTAGTAGCAAAAATAATCCCACTTCAAAAAGCAATGAAACTGGCATCAATCCTCCTTACAAAGAGCAAACTTATAAAGAGACTTCTTACAAAGAGAATGACCTGTTTTTAGCTGATAAATCGCAAGTCGAACCTAGTCGTGACCCAATGCGGCCACTAACACTCAATTCAAACAATGCTGTAGTTTATCCTCACAACTTTAGTGAGCTACCCAGCCAAGGCATTGATCTCAATACCTACATTTCTGAGCTTGAAAATCATTTTATTAATGAAGCATTAAGAAAAACTGGTAACAACAAAAATCAAGCTGCCCAGCTACTTGGGCTCAACCGCACGACTCTGGTTGAACGTATAAAAAAGCGCAAAATCAGAAAATTAAATGCCGCTTCTCAAGAGCTTTAGGTTGAGCTCAGCATTATTTAGATTGTCATGATTTCTTTTTCTTTAACGATGACCCGATCGTCAATCTGCTTAATCAAAGCATCGGTATTTTTTTGTATGTCTGCCTGAATTTTTTTAGAATCGTCTTCAGTTAAGATTTTATCTTTTTCTTGTTTTTTAACTTTATCATTGGCATCGCGTCGCACTTGGCGTATCCCAACCTTTGCTTCTTCAGCGAATTTTTTGAGGGTCTTGACGATTTCTTTCCGCCGTTCTTCTGTTAGTGGTGGGATAGGAATTCGCACGACATTTCCATCATTGGTCGGCTGAAGACCTAGATCTGCTTTCATAATTGATTTTTCAATTTCTTGAATGAGTGCCTTTTCATAGGGGGAAATCAATATTGTCTTTGCATCTGGCGTTGATAAAGAACCGACTTGGCTGATCGGAGTAGGATTGCCATAGTAGTTAACTTTTACACCATCGAGGACACTGATATTTGCACGACCTGTGCGTAATTTTAAAAGGTCTTTTTCAAAACTTTCGACTCTTTTAGTCATCATTTGTTTTGAATCTTTAGCTAAATCATTCATCGATACTTTACCTCTATAATTAACAATTAACCTAGCTCACGATAGTACCGTTTATATCGCCCGTCAAGACTTTCAAGATGCAGCCTTTTTCAGCCAAGCGAAAAACTATAATCGGCAAATTTGCTTCCATGCACATGGTGATTGATGTCGCATCCATAACTTGAAGGCGCTTGGAAATGACATCTAAATATGACAATTGTTCAAACTTAACTGCTTCTGGATTCTTCATCGGATCAGCGTCATAAACCCCATCAACTTTAGTCGCCTTTAGCAAAACATCCGCACTGATTTCTCTTGCTCGTAATGCTGCCGCAGTATCAGTCGTAAAAAGTGGATTGCCCGTGCCACCAGCAAAAATAACAATGCGCTTTTTTTCTAGGTGCTTTATTGCTTTACGCCGAATGTAAGGTTCTGCAACTTCCGAAACTGTTAAAGCGGTCAAAACACGCGTGACCATATTGTATTTGTTTTCTAAGACGGCTTGAAGCGCCAGTCCATTGATAATCGTCGCAAGCATGCCCATGTAATCCGCAGACGGGCGATCGACACCAAGTCGATCGGCATTCGAACCGCGAAAAATATTCCCGCCACCGCAAACCACAGCCAATTCATAACCATTTTCGACGATTTCGACAATCTCTTCAGCAACGCGCTCAATTGCATCACCATCGACTCCAAATCCACCTTGTTTACCTAACATTTCTCCTGAAACTTTTAACAGAACTCGTGGATATTTTTTAACTGGAGCCATCTTGTCTCTTCCCTTTTTAAAAATTCTCAATTGAAGTGAAAAAAAAGCCCTCTAAAAGAGGGCTTTGTGCGAAAAATCTATGAAAGGCGCGACTGAGCCGCTACTTCTTCGGCAAAGTTCTCTTTTTTCTTCTCAATGCCTTCACCTAATGCAAAGCGATAGAATGCAATTAACTTCGCGCCAAGGCCGCTCGCCTTAACAACCTGATCTATTGTTAGTTTTGGATCGCGTGTATAGGCCTGATCAATTAAACATATTTCTTTATAAAACTTATTCACATGGCCAGATAGTATCTTATCTATCATATCCGCCGCCTTGCCCTCTTGCTCTAGTTTTGTACGAGCAATATCTCTCTCTTGATCAACTTCTTCTTGACTCACTTCATCGCGTGTCAAATAACGTGGTGCTGCGGCTGCAACATGCATGGCAAGCTCTTTGCCTAGCTCTTGTGCTTTGCTATCTGCAGGGTTGACGCCTTCTAAGACAACTAAACAACCAATTTTACCACCAAGATGATTGTAACCAAATACTCCGCCTTGTGGGCAATTTGCCAATTGAAAGCGCCGTATAGACATGTTTTCGCCAACCTTAGCGATCATTTCTTTTAAAGACTCATCGACGGTTTTGCCATTCATAGGAGCTTTATTAAGCTGATCTAAATCTTGATATTTCCCTGAGATCGCAACTTTTCCAAGGCTCGATGCAAACTGGGTAAAGGCCTCATTACGCGCCGAAAAATCAGTCTCACAATTGAGCTCTATGACTGCTCCTGTCTTTCCATCTGGACTGAATGCAACTTCAACAATGCCTTCAGCTGCAATACGGCCAGCTTTTTTTGCTGCTTTTGCCATACCACGCTCTCTCAGCCATTTAATAGAAGCATCAATATCACCGTTATTTTCCTCAAGTGCTTTTTTGCACTCCATCATGCCGACACCAGTTTTTTCTCTGAGGTCTTTTACCAAACCTGCACTTATGACTGCCATGTTCATCATCCCTTATGTTTGATGCTACAAAACTTTTGTTGTTTTGCTTTTACGATTATTTTTTTTAAATTTTGTTTAGCTGTCTAATTCTTCGCTGGTGCGTTTTTTGCGTTCAACGGCGATAGAGTGACCCGTTTCATCGTAAAAAGTACCTTCGGCGACTTCGACATGTTCTTTCTCTTTACGTGGCGTGTTTTTTGCTTTTTGCTTACCAGAAAGACAAGCCTCTGCAACGCTTTTAACAAACAAGTCGATGGACTTAATACTATCGTCATTACCTGGAATTATGAAATCAATGTCATCAGGATCAGCATTTGTATCTGCAACGGCGACAACAGGAATATTAAGACGTTTAGCTTCTTGAATCGCAATTTTTTCTTTATGAGCATCTACAACAAAAATAGCCGAAGGCAAACTAGGCATATTTTTAATCCCACCTAAAACCATCTCGAGCTTTTCCCGCTCACGTTCCCACTGCAAAGCTTCTTTTTTTGTGAGCTGGTCAAAAGTTCCGTCTTTAGCCATTTTTTCGATAGTTTTAAGACGGTGTATACTTTTTCTAATGGTTTGGAAGTTAGTTAAAGTTCCGCCCAACCAACGATAATTCATAAAAAACTGATGTGAACGCAAAGATTCAGAAGCAACAAGCTCACGTGCTTGGCGTTTTGTTCCAACAAATAAAACGTGGCCGCCTTCAGCACAAACTTGCTCAAGGAATTCACAGGCTTTTTGAAAGTATTTAACGGTCTGTTGAAGGTCGATAATGTGAATACCATTACGATCACCGAAAATGTATTTCCCCATTTTTGGGTTCCAACGTCTGGTTTGGTGACCATAGTGAACACCTGATTCTAATAACTTTTTCATTGTAACTGCCATGACCATAACTCTCACTCCGATAACTGAAGGTTTAACCTCGGGCATCAGATGTGTATTTCACACACCTTCATAAATAGATGCCCTGCGTATTTTTGTCAGCAGCACTATGCTTCTGCCAAATAAATGATAAAAATAAAAAAACCACTCTGCTCTTATATCTTTACTAGCTATTGAATCTTTAAAGATTCAAGAACCGCAAAGGGTGAATTTCGCGTCAGATCCTCAACATCTTTTTCATCTGCAATCTTCAAGTCCGCGTTAGCGCAAAGATGAAAGGCACTCACACCATCTACATCTGGATTCAAAGTTTCAGGCACCGCCAGATTCAAAGCATCGTTTAATAATTCTTGTAAATCTAAGCATAAACTTGTGTCCGGCCGCTTAACATAAAAATAGGTGTCGAGCTCCTCCGAAGAAAGCACACGTTCTTTTTGACTAAACTGACTTTCCAGTGCTTCTTTATAGATGACATCCATCGAGTGCTCAATAGAAAAGACAAAACTTTCTGCACAACGACTACATAAAAAACAAGCCTTTAGCTGTATTTGCACTCGTAGCTCCAGGTCCCCTAAAGAGTTTTCTGAAAGGACAGTTAAGCGAGCTAAGACTTCAAATTCATTTTTTTTATTAAAATTAGGCAGTTGCGTCACGAGCTGAGCAAGCCATACAGAACTTTGATCTAGGCGCATGGACTTTAGTTGAGCTAAATCGTCTCGATTGAATAAAATATCGTAACTCATGAAAAGCACCTTTAAAGGACTAAGCTCTCGTAACGACTTTTGCGCAAGATTGCAAGTCCAATTCAAAAGCCTTTTCTTAACGATTGACGTGTGTATTTAATTGTGTCAGAAAGGAGGGCTTAATTTATTGTATTCTTTCTAGGAGTCGCAAATGCCAACCCCTAAATTTAGAACCTCAGCATCGAAACGCGATATGAGACGTTCACATCATGCTTTGGTTGCACCGGGAATTTCTTCATGCCCAGCTTGCGGAGAAATCCGCCGCCCACACACTGTATGCGGAGCTTGTGGCCAGTACAAAGGTAGCGCTGTTGTAGCTCCTAAGGCTACAAGTGAATGGAATGGTGAAGATTTTAATCCAAATCAGCAAGATAACTAGTCTTTGCCGTGTCGCAATTAGAACCTTCTAGTAATTCAGACCATTATAGTTCTGGGGAACCTCGCCTAACACTTGCAATGTTTCCTGGACAAGGTTCGCAATACCTCGGTATGGGAAAAGAGCTCTTCGACAACTTCCCAATTGCACGCGAAGTTTTTGAAGAAGCTAGCCAGGCTCTCGGCCAGTCGATGACAGAGCTTTGTTTCAATTCATCAGATAGCGAACTCGCCACAACAACAAACACTCAACCAAGTCTATTGACCTGCAGCGTTGCTGCGTGGCGAGTGATTCAAGCAGAGACAGGATTTGTTCCCGATTTTTTTGCTGGGCACAGTCTCGGTGAATATTCGGCGCTGGTCGCCGCCGGCCGCCTAGACTTAAATACAGCAGTTAAAACTGTGCGAAAGCGTGCAGACGCTATGCAAAAAGCAGTGCCTCAAGGACTCGGCGCAATGGCTGCTGTGCTCAAATGCCCCGCAGATGTTTTGAATTCACTTTGCCTAAAAGCATCTACAGAAACTGAGTTTGTCGAAATCGCTAATTACAATAATCCGCAGCAATTAGTCGTAGCTGGTCATAAAAAAGCGGTAGATCTATTGCTTGAGGAGCTAAAGTCACAACGAATTATTGCAAAGCTGCTGCCGGTGAGCGCTCCTTTTCATTGTCGCCTCATGGAACCTGCACGCCAAGAAATGACCCCTGTGCTCATGGCGCTGCCGTTTAAAAATAATGGAACAAAAATTGTCGCAAATGTGAGTGGTAAAATTGAAGAAAACTATCATGCTGGTTTATTGATCGAGCAGATTACAAAATCAGTTTTGTGGACACAGAGCATGGAGCTCTTAGCAAATCAATCATGTCAGAATTTTATTGAAGTAGGTCCTGGGAAGGTGTTGTCTGGTTTAATCAAGCGCATCAAAGAAGATGCGCTTGTCTATCATTCAGACGACTTAAAGGGATTGTTAGCATATCTTTCAAACAAAGAAATAAATTAGCCCGCTAACTTTGTCACAGCTGCAACAAGATTTTCTGGTTGAAAAGGTTTAACCAACCAGCCTTTTGCACCTGCGTTTTTGGCGCGAGCAATTAAGTCTGCATTGCCTTCAGTTGTAAGCATCACTATCGGTAAATTTGGATGTTGGCCATTTTGTTTGATAGCTTCGACCATTTCCAAGCCATTCATATTTGGCATGTTAACGTCACTAATAATGACATTCACATCTGGATTTTCAGCTAAAACTTTTATTCCATTAGCACCATCATCAGCTTCAACGACGGTAAAACCAGATTTTTCCAAAGTAAAACGAACTTGTTGCCTAATTGTTTTTGAGTCATCGACTATAAGTACCTTCTTTGACATTGCTAGCTCTCCCTTATTTAGTCGTCAATTTAATGCCTGAATCTTGAACTGGCACTGCTATCGACTCGACTAAAAATTTATTTAGGGAAAGCTAGCACAATAAATACATCTATCTATAATTATTATATACTTTCTTGGTATTTTTATTTAAAGCCAAAGAGATCTCTATTTTGTCCACTTATTTTTTAAAGCCTTTTCTTTTTCTTTTGCCTTGTCTTCAATAGAAGTCTTTTCTTGCTTTAGACTGGCCTTTTCAGCATCTATTTTAGCTTGTGCTTTTTCTTTCATCGAGGGTTCTTTCTTTTCCGAAGGCTTAGGCTGCGTCATTTCTTTTGCTTTAGCCTTTACATCAGCAACTTTACTTTTTGCGGTCTCTTTACTGGAGTTGTATTTTGCTTTTGCTTTATCAAGCGCTCCTGGCTCACTATCATCTTTCTTCATTTTCTCTTTAGCTTTAGCTTCGACTTCAATAGCTTTGTTATTAAGCTTGTTTGGCTCATTTTTCATTACTTTGACAGGATGGCTAGAATCAATTTTTGCTTTCGCTTTTTCCGTCATAGTACCTTGATCAGCATTCTTCTGCGCATCGTCTGCGTAAGACGCAAAAGAAATCATTGAAAATAAAAGCACAAAAAATACGCCTTTCGTTAGAACATTTTTCATAAATAAATCCTTTAAATTAAAATAAATAAATTCAAACTTTACAATTTTCTAATCCGAGAATTAGCCTGGATCGCTTGGTTCAGAATTCTCTTCCAACATCATATCTTTACCATTTTCAGGGTTTTCATTCGGACTTTCTTCCGGGCTTTTTTCAGGATTGAGCAGTGCATCTAAAATATTTTTTTTCGCCGCAAAGTAACCCCCGGAATTCGTTTTAATTATAAACTCTTCCTCTCCGTTATTGTTATAGCTCCAGAAATCGATCCCAAGCTCTTGGCTTTTTTGATCCGCTTTATTTTTCAAAAATAATTTCAAAGCGTGTTTTGGTGGTAAAGCAGCGATGTTTTTTACCTCTTGGCTCTCTGTGCTTAAAAAAGCTTCCGTTTTAGCGAACTCAAGGTCTACCAACAAGTAGCGAACAAAGTCTTTATTCTTTCCAGCCAGCGCTTTGTCGGCATCTCCAGCAGACTTCAAGTCAGAAGCAAGATACCAGTTATCATTTTTAAGCTGATATTGCTGACCATCTACATCTACTAGATTTACATCGGAGGAATTAAAGCTAAAGATCTTTCGGTCTCTAAAGTTGAAAAGGGTCTTCTCAATTTTAGATCGGAACTCATTATTCAGTCTAAATAAGACATTTGCGTTCGCATACGCCGCCCATAAATTCGCGTCTTTAGTGATAAAAAATAAAGACGTCTCCGCTCCTGTAGCATCCGACCAACTTATTTGAGTCTCGGCAAGTTCAGAAGTAAAAGGTGTTTTTGCTTCTGCCGTAGGTTGGTCGTTGAATTCTTCTATAATCGCGGCGTTTAACTCCTTAATTAAGTCTTCAACTTCATTTTGATCCGCTAAATAATTATCGGGACTAACGATCTGATAGACATCCGCTTTTTTTTCTATTTTAATAGCTTCAGCGCCACTGCGTTTGTAGCTAATTCTGGCAAGCTTCGCTAAATCAATCTTAGCTAAAGACTTTTCTCGGAAATCCCGCACAGTCTTAGCCGTTGAAACAAGAAAATATTGGCCTCCCAAAAAAACCTGATTTTCGCTTTGATTTTTAATATAAACACTATACCCCACCGGAGCTTTGTCGCCCACATGAATCACAATTGGCTCCTGCTCCGACTTTACTGTATCGGAATTAAACCGCAGCTCAATCGTCCTGAGCGGCGGCTCCAGCCCAAAAGCCGCCAGACCTGCGCTTGATTCTATTTTTCTCTCATACTGGTATGATTCAATAGAAGTCAAAAAATCTTCGACTGCCGCTGCATCTGCTTTGATTTCCAAAGGCTCAAACAAATACCAATCGCCCTGAGCGTTTTTCTTCAGACGAATTATTTTTTTCGAATCAGCCACCCGTTTTTGCTCTTGATCTACATCGTAACTTTCATAAATCAGTTCCTGCACCAACTCTTTTTGAAAAGAACTGAGCTTTTTTTCATTTGATTTATTTTTTTCTTCCTTTGCAGTTTGAGTATCATCCCACCACAAGAGGCCGCCAACAAGCACCGCAAAAATACCAAGAAAGGTAAGCTGCTTTGCAGAATTACTCATGCTGAACGCCTCCGCATCCAAACCCAAACGCCAAAACCAAGAAACACAAACGGAAATAAAAACGAAATCATGAGGAAGGAAAGCTGAGCCCCATCGCTCATGAGGTTTAATTCACTCTTTGTTGAGTCTTTTGGTCTTATTGAAATAAAGTCTTCATCTTGTAGAAGGTAATTATTGGCGTTAATAAACATATCTAAATGCTCCTTTGCCACCATAAGACGATTCGAAGCCAACTGTCCGGATCCCATTGCCACGATTCGTATTTCTTTATTGGTATCTGGCATCTCGATGGGTTGATTCGCATCCGCTTTAACCGCAGCTTCTGTATTGGTTTTGTTTTCTGCAATTTTTGGTGCCTTTGCCTGCGCAATCGAATTTACGACCACAGGAAAGCTACCGCTTTCTAAACGAGAATCTGACAATTCATTTAAATCATTTTCTGAATGTACATCTTTAACTCGCGCTGCATCAGCCGAAGTCTTGGCAATAAGGCTTACTCGCGCTTCGTTTTTATTTGCTGTCACTTCACTAAAAGTCCGTGCCTTTGGCAGAATTAAGGCTACAGCTGATTCGCGGGCAAAATCTTTGGTGATAACATTAAATTCGTCAAACTCAGTCACCAAGGCATTGGCTGCACCATAAAGACTCGCTCGCGGGTCCCCAGGTCTAAAAATAACTAAATCGTTCTGAACCCCGATTCCGTAGTTGGCTAATAATTCGCTTAAACCTTTAACCGGAACCAACGCGTCTACCATCACGAGAAGAGATCCCCCGGATTGTAAATAGCCATCTAATAAACTGAGCTCCTGATCCTTAAATTCATACTGCGGCCCAGCAATGACTATGAGGTCGGCATCTTTTGGAATTGTACCCTCAACCATTAGTGCAAGTTCTTTGACTTCATATTTATTATTTTTCAATTCTTGTACTGCAACACTTAATCCTTCGGCTTCTTGACTTTCAATTGCACCTTCGCCATGCCCTGTCGTAAAATAAATTGTCTTCGAAGTCTGCTTAAGTACATTAACAAGAGCATTGGTAATTTTTTCTTCATTAAAAGTAGTGAGCCGTGATTCTTGATTTGCATTGCGAATAATGACCGTATTCGTGGCAGTTAATTTTTCCGCCATCGCCTTTTCCGGCTGTAAATTAGGGTCGATGTATTCAACGGCAAGATTAGCTCCTGCTGCTTGATAGAGTTTTAACAAATCCCTAAATAAACTTTCTGCTTCTCCACTATCAAAAAAAGCTTTGACTTCTACGGGAGCAGCTAAATTTTTTGTTGTTTCAGCAATTTTTAGAGACTGATCAGATAAAGTATTCACGCCACCTTTTGTCATGTCATAGCTTTTATTAAATCTTGCGCGATTACTAAGCACAGCAATACCAACAATGACTACGAGGCCAACAATGACTACGAGGCCTGAGCTGGCTCCATACTTAGCACCTTTGCGCGAAAAAATTCGACGAAAATTATGCAAATCAAGCTTCACCCAAATTAAGAGCAAAAGCACCGACGCCGCAAAACAGGCATATGCTACCCAAGGAATGCTAGGCAATGCTGACCCAGCTGCAGCGCCAATGGCAGCTATAATGAGTGCTATAAAGGGTAGAAAAATTAAACTTGGTTTCATGAGCAATTACCTCCAGCGTTGCGAATCAAGTACAATATTAGTCAGAAACAAAAACAAGGCGGTAAACAAAAGAAAATATATTGTATCTGCCACCGTGATCATTCCTTTTAAAAAGGAATCTAGATGTTCAGTGGAGGCAATATATTGTAAAACCTTTTCTAAGATTCCCGTCCCACTCAATCCACTTGCCAGCCAATTTAAGATGAGCAATCCAAATAGACCCAACATTGTAAAAAGAAAGGCCATAATTTGGCTACTGGTCAGAGTGGAAACCCAAAGGCCAAAAGACAGCTGAGCCATGACAAGTAAAAAAGCACCAAGATAAGAACTCGCGATGACACCCAAGTCAGGATTGCCATATTTCATTAAAAACAATGGATAAATGAGCGTAGACAACAAAACTGCCGTCATAAGACCTGCGACAGCAAGAAACTTTCCGAATACAATTTGTGTCGCAGTTGCGGGGGCTGTTTGCAGTAAGCGGTAGACTTGCGTTTTTTTATCTTCGGCAAAAGTGGCCATTGTTACTGCGGGAACTATTAAGATTAAAATAAAGTGCAAATTGTAAAACAAAGCCCTAATCACTTCCTCTAAAGTTGCGCCGCCACCTCCAGCGCCTGTTGCTTGTTGTTGTAGCTCAATAAATTTCCTGACGAAATTAAAAAAGAAAAGCCCCATGCATAGTAAAAAGAAAAAATAAATCGCCCCGGCTTTTGGTGACAAAAAGGACGAGCGAAATTCTCTTCTAGCAATAGTCCAAACAGCTGCCATATTTTCCTCCTCTAATTGCCTATAAAATTGCGACTAAAATATTTTTCCCCAGATTATTCTTAATGAGTAATTTGAATAAAGATATCTTCTAAACTCTTTGTTTGCGGGGTCAATTCCCTAAGACCATAGTCTCCGGATACAACTAACTTACCAATCTTATCCAATGCTTCTTCTTGTAAATTGTCTGCCAAATATAAATTGAAGTCATTTAAACTATCTCCGTTTGCTTCCACTCTATTAACCTCTGAAAAAGATGCTAGCTTCTCAGAAAGTGATGCACCTTGACGCGCGACTTTTAAGCGATAGACAGAGCCCGAAGAACTAAATGTTTTTGCGAGTTCGGCATAAGTACCTTGAGTGACTATCTTGCCTTTATTAATGATGACAATAGAGTCACAAATACTTTCAACTTCAGATAAAATATGAGAACTCAAAATGATCGTATGTTGACCTTTTAATGCGCGAATTAATTCGCGAATATGAGCAATTTGATTTGGATCCAGACCTTCTGTGGGTTCGTCTAATACCAGAACTTCAGGATCATGAACTAAAGCTTGCGCCAAAGCGACTCTTTGTCGATATCCTTTCGATAAATTGCCTACAAGACGCTGAGCAACATCTTCTAACTCTAGAGTTTTCATTAAACTATCAAGGCGATCTCGAAGAGCTGCACCTTTTAAGCCATGTAAATTGGCAGCAAATTCAATGTGCTCGATAACACGCATCTCTGGATATAAAGGAGGAGTATCGGGTAAATAACCTAGGCGTTTTTTCGCTTCTATAGGATTTTCAGTAATATCAAAACCAGCTATTTTGGTAGTGCCTGCATCCGCGCCGATGCAGCCACAGAGAATATCCATAGTTGTGGTTTTTCCGGCACCATTTGCACCTAAAAATCCAACAATGCTACCTTTCTCTACCTTAAATGTCACATCTGAAAGGGCCGGATGCTCGCCATACCATTTAGACACCCCGACAACTTCAATCATACTGACCACTCCTCGGCAAGATTTATCTTAAAGAGACGACGCAATATTTTAAATTCTTCTTATGAGAAAATGATGAGATTTGTAGATAAAGGCAAGCTTAATTTTGGCAGAGTGCCGGAGTTTCTGTGGATCCGGTTTCGTTGATAGACTCAAATGAGGCGCAAAGCTCGACTCGCTGTGCTGCGGAAATATCTTGTCCACTGGTTTCAAGAGCGTTGATTGTCGCCGCCACCTTTACTGCGGCGTCCGAAGTGAATTGACCCTTTAGGCCTTTCAACTGATGAAGCGATTTATTTTCATCGCTTCCGCCTTCGACATTATCGGCATACTCGTTAATTTTGTCGGTTAATTTTGTCACCGATTTACTGAGCGAGGCCGGCAGACCTGGTAATTTTGCAAAGGCATCACCTGCCGCTAAAACATCGTTGAGAATACCGGTCAGCTGAGTTTGGATACAAAAACTCGAACTTGGGAATATGTTATTAATCATCTGATCAATGCTCTCTACCTGACTAATAATTGAATTTAGCTGAGTGACGTCACTTGTATCTAAGGAACTGAGAGCATCAACGCGCAATTCGAAGTTAGACTTAGCGCTCGTTGTTGTTGAATAACCCAGAACTGCTTGAAACATCGATGCTTCTAATAAATGCAATAAGCCCCATAAAAAATAGGATCGAGTTTTCATCTCATCCGAAACTGCAGAAAGGTCGGTGCAATCATGGCGATAGTCTTCTGAGTTGCGCAAAGACTCACCCACAAGACTGCAAACTTGGCTGATTCCGCGTTGGATAAAGGCGAGGCGCTCAACATCCACCCTTACCTCTTCTGCACAGCCTGGAATGATGATCGGCAAGCTCGGGGTCGACTCGTCTAGCTCGCCAAGGCTCAGCATTTCTTCATCTGTTAAAAGCAAGCTGCCTATAGCATCAACACCAGAACTACTTTCGCCTTCTTCTTCCTCATCTTTGCTCAGTGTACTTGCAATGGTAAAAGGATCAGCTCCCGCTCGTGCCATATAAATATAGCCCAATAGAAGTCGAACCTCAGTCGCATCTCCTTCCAATGCGAGCGCAGCTTCACCGTGAATTTGGGCTTGCTCGAATTCACCTTTATCATAACGAATGCGTGCAAGTTCGAGCTCATTGTCAAATGTTGATAGGTCTCTTTTATCGGTCATGAGACCCAAAATATTGGTATCTGCGGAGCAAGATGTTAGAAGTGCTGCTGCTGAAAAAAGCGCAGAATAAAAAAGTAGATTAATATATTTGCTTCGAAATTTTTTCATACCTGCTCAATTAATTTCAATACTCGGTTTCTTAGAGATGCCTCTACTTTTAAAGTGTCGGAAGAAATGAGTATAACCTTAAAAAATTGCTATTTTTTTTAAAAAATCTCAATATAAACAGATGGATATAGATTTCAATGTCATGTGTAATAGAATCGAGAATTTATGTATTTAAATCTGCGTAGAATTTCACGTTCAATATTTTATGAACACTTCTTTACTTAAACGCAGCATATAACTTGACTCAAAACATAAGAAGATAATACGTATCAGTCTTCTCAGGTCATTAATTCGTTCTAAATTTTTTATGATCTTTTAAGGAGTCTGACATGTTAATAAAAAAAATTTTAGCCACGATCCTTTCTGCAGTACTATTATCGTTTTGATCCATAAATAAGTGTTACTCCCAATCAATGTTACTTTATTAATCATGATGCCATTTTACTCCACTCTGATTCGAGTATTTCTGTTGAATAGTATTTAAAAAATGAACGTAATTTT
>JAGOVF010000177.1 GCA_018060885.1 Oligoflexales bacterium
ATTCAGACATCGTTTTTTGCGAACCTCTCAAATCGTTGCGGAAAACGGTCGTGCATTATGCTGATACAAGCTTCAATGATGTCTTCTGCATTGGGTTTAGAAAAATAATCGCCATCAGATGCGTAAGCAGATCTATGGTCTTTTGCTGCGAGGCAAATCGGAGCGGCATCGATATAATCATAAGCTCCCTGTCCTTCTAGAACTTGCTGCATCATAAACGCGCTTGCGCCACCGGAAACATCTTCGTCGAGAAAAATAACCGCGTTGGTTTTTTTAATAGATTCTAAAATTACCTGATGTCTATCGAAGGGTAAAAGCGTTTGCACATCGATCAACTCTACTGAAATTTCTAATTCATTTAAAAACGCAAGAGCATCTTCAGCAACACGAATACAAGCGCCGTAGGTGACAAGAGTGATATCGCTGCCTTCAGTCAAGATTTCTGGTACACCGAGTGGTACGCGGTATTCTCCTAGATTTAGCGGCATTTTTTCCTTTACTCGGTACCCATTTAAGACTTCGATGACGAGAGCAGGGTCATCACCGTTTATAAGGGTTTCATACATTCCCGCGGCTTGGACAAAGTTTCGTGGCACACATACATGAATGCCGCGCACGCTATTGATAATCATGCCCATGGGAGACCCGGTGTGCCATATTCCCTCCAAACGATGTCCTTTTGTGCGGATAATAACTGGCGCGGCTTGTCCGCCGCTTGTGCGGTAATGCAATGATGCAAGATCATCCGACATGGGCTGTAGGCAATAGAGTAAATAGTCTAAATACTGAATATCAACAATAGGCCGGAGGCCACGCATTGCTGCTCCAAGGCCTTGACCAAAAATAGTTGCTTCTCGAATTCCCGTATCACTGCAACGCAGCTCGCCAAAAGTTTTCTGGATATTTTCGAATTCTAGATTCACACCACCCAGCTGGCCGATATCTTCGCCCATAGCAAAAATGCGCGAATCTTTTTTGAAAAGCTTATGAAAGTAATCGTTAATAATCTGCCGTCCATCTACCCAAGTGTTTTTAGTTTCGTCATCATGGTAACTGGCTTCGATTGCAGAAACATTTAAAGGTGAAGGCCCCTTTTCGTTAAATAAGTGTGTATTGTAAATCTGTTTTTCTTGCACTTTAAATTGTTCGATAAAAATATGCAGATTTTCAGTGAGAGACGGTATATCTTCGCCATCGATTCTTTTTAAATTTAACAGCAAGCGTGACGCGTGACTGAGCAAAGATTTTTTTGAGACCTGCGGCATGTTTTCTAGCTGAGCTATAGATTCCTCAATAGCAGAAGTTAATTCCGGGTGATTTTTCAAATCTTCAAGTATTTGCAGTAGTTCGCTTTTTTTATCGAGCACAGGCGCTTGGCAACTTTGCCATGCTAAACGCATTTCATCCTTTACAAAAGAAATCGCATTTTTTTCGAGATCTTCAAGTTCTGCTGTATTAGCCAGGTTAGATTTAATAATCCACTGGCGCATTTGGTGAAGGCAATCGATTTGTTCTTCATAGGCTAAACGTTCGCTCGATTTATAGCGTTCATGACTGCCGCTGGTACTATGTCCTTGCGGCTGCGTCATTTCAACAACATGCACGAGCGCTGGAGAATGATCGCGGCGCACTTTTTCCGCGGCTTGTTGATAGACCTCGCAAAGAGCCGCGTAGTCCCAGCCTTTGACAACATAAATATCAAGCCCGGTTTTACCATCGCTGCCGAGTCGGAAGCCTGCTAAGGCTTCAGATATAGACTCTTTAGTCGTATGGTATTTTTGTGGAACAGAAATTCCGTAGTCGTCGTCCCAAACCGACATTAAAATCGGAACTTTTAGCACACAGGCCGCATTGATCGTTTCGAAAAAAATTCCTTCACTCGTACTTGCGTTGCCTATGGTTCCAAAAGCAATTTCATCACCATTATGAGAGAATTTTTTCAGCTGCTTTTTTAGATCTGGAAGATGACGGTAAAGTTTAGACGCATATGCTAAGCCAAGCAGGCGCGCCATTTGGCCACCAGTTGGAGATAAGTCTGCGGAGATGTTGTAGGCTTGTTTTTGATTAAGCCATTCTCCGTTGTCGTCAATATAGCGACTGGCGAAATGATTGTTCATTTGCCGGCCTGCACTCGCAGGCTCTCGTTTCACGTCGGCATCAGCATAAAGTTGCGCAAAAAATTCACGAACAGACAATATCCCCAGAGCCATCAGTATGGTTTGATCGCGGTAGTATCCAGCTCGCCAATCTCCTGGCTTAAAAGCTTTTGCGAGAGCGAGCTGCGCAACTTCTTTGCCGTCACCAAAAATCCCGAATTTGGCCTTTCCACTCAGAACTTCTTTTCTGCCAAGCAAGCTGGCTTGGCGGCTCAGGTAGGCAATGCGGTAATCGGCGAGCACTTCTTTTTTGTCAAAGCTTAACTTGCCGGTATTTATGGAATAATCTTGCTTTTTGGCCATGCTGCTTTTTCCTTTTTGCTGTAGCAAAAATAAATCTACCTATTCAATGGCAATACGTCAAACAGTCCCAGCAATTAAGGTTTTTAAGGACTGTTAAACGTAACAATCGTTAAAGCATCGCCGCCCTCATCGACTGAGCCGGGACGGACATTGATTGCATAAGGGCATTCCTCGCTTAGTTTTTGCCGTAAGCCTTGTTTTAAGCTGCCCGTGCCATGTCCATGTAATATTAAACAATAAGAATCGCCGCGCATGATGGCTCTATCGATAAAACTCAGGGCTAGCTCATAGGCGGTTTCGAGGTTTGTACCTCTAACATCGAGAGTATTGCTCGATGAACGAATGATTTTCGAATCTTTCGGTGGTAACGAAAAATGTTTGTGGTTTTTGGAGTTAGATGCCGGGCCTTTGATCGGCGCATTTTTAGCATTATTTGTCTGGCTTAATAAACGTAGATCATGAATTGCCGAATTAAGTTTCAACATGCCGAATTGTATTTCTATTGATTCATCGTTTGGCGCGGGGGTTTTAGCAACTTGGCCTTCTGCCTGCATCGGTAAGATATAGACCCGATCGCCGAGCTTAAGATCGCTCATTTCACAAGCTTTACCGGGCAGTTTGATCAGATCACCGGCAATAATTTCGAGATCTTCGGCGCATTGCCTAATTTTATCTAAATGTGCTGAAGATGTTTGGCGAAGTTGTTGTAAATCTTGTTTACTCAATTGTGTCTCAGATTCTTGCAACCTTTTTTTAAAACTATCCATCTGTTGCTCAAATTCTTCTTGTAACTGCGAGAGCTGGTCACGATATATTTCCGCATATTTTTTAGCGCTTTGCTGCCGCTCCTGCTGGAGAAAAGCTTTTTCACGTTCAAAATGATCGCGAGTAGATTCGAGGGCAAGTTTTTCTTTTGTGAGCTGTTCGCTTAGTTCAGAAAACTTTTCGCGCTCCTGTAAATATTTTGAGATCGCTTCATCAAGAGAGGAAAGGTGAGAACCACGTAGTGACTTTGCTCTGTGAA
Source organism: Oligoflexales bacterium (assembly GCA_018060885.1). Lineage (GTDB taxonomy): Bacteria > Bdellovibrionota_B > Oligoflexia > Oligoflexales > JAGOVF01 > JAGOVF01. The sequence goes on from JAGOVF010000177.1 coordinate 3,484, forward strand.
TAATATGACTAGGTAAACCAATCTGTTCTGCAAGCTCTAGGCCAAAACTTTGGCCAGGCAGATCCCAAATAAGATGAAAGGTTGGTTTGTAATTTTTGATAGAATATTCCATAGAACCATTGCGATAGTTTGGACTATTTAAGGCAAGGGTTTTGAGATTGTCAAAGTGAGTCGTGACAACACTAAAAATAGACTTTTCGGCCAAATTTTCAACAAGCGCTTGCGCAATTGCGGATCCGGTTTGTGGATCCGTTCCAACAGCTACTTCATCCAATAGCACTAAACATTCTTTATCTGCTTGCTCTAAAATTGGTTTTAATCCGATTAAATGCGCTGAGAAAGTGGAAAGATTTGTTTGAATATTTTGCGAATCACCCATTTCGAGAAAATAGTTTTTAAAGTCATAAAACTTCGACTCTTTTTCCGCAGGAATAAGCAGGCCTGCCTTTGCCATGAGATGGAGTAAACCTACTGTTTTTAGAACGACAGTTTTTCCGCCAGCATTTGGTCCTGAAATAATGAGGACTTTTTGCTGATCGTTGGTCGTTATGTCGTTCTTGACAATAGATTTTTGTTCAAGATTGAGCAGCGGATGGCGTGAACCAATTAAATGAATACAGGGTTTTTCGACCAAGGTAGGAATCGTTGCCTGGATTTGATAACTGTACAAAGCTTTACTAAAAGTGATGTCTGCTTCGACTAAAGTCCTGTAGTTTAACTGCAAGCTTTCGGTATTTAAATGCACTTGGGCACTTAGCTCGCGGAAGATGCGAATGATTTCGAGTTTTTCTAGGAGCTCTAATTCAGTTAGTTGGTCATTAAGCGTGCCAACGACATTGGGCTCGCAAAATAAGGTTTGCCCACTGTCAGAAGTGTCGACTATTTTTCCCTCGACTCTTCCTCGGCTGTCTAATTTCAGAGGTAAAACATAGCGTTCGTTTCTCTTGGTATAAAAATCATCTTGTAGATAGGGGACTAGATCGCTGTTATGGATAAGTGCGGTCAACTTTTCTTCAATTTTTTTCGTCAAACTAAGCTTGTTTTTTCGAATGCGCTGCAATTCAGGAGATGCGGTGTCGCTAAGTTCTCCATTATCCAAGATAGCTGATGAAATCGCGTGGGTAAGCTTTGGAACTAGCAATAAGCTGTTATGCAAAAATCTTAGAATAGGATAGCGCTCTTTCATCGCTTCACTGAAAGAGAAAAGCTTTGAGCTTGATTCTAAGAGGTCAAAAACCTGCCTCAGCTCGATGCCGTTTAGCATTTGACCAACTTTTGTAAGTCTTAATAGCTTGTTTAAATTTGCAAGATCATCGAGCGGGAGCTTGTAGCCATCAGAAATCATTTTTTGATAAGCAGCCTGTTTATCCCAATGTGAGGTGAGTTCTTCGTGTTTCACGTCAGGTTTTAAATTGAACAGAGCTTCTTGACCTTCTGCACTGCGAGAAAAAGCGACAATTTGTTCGATGAGAATGGGCCACTGAAGTTTTTCTAAGATGAGCGGGTTCATAATTTCGAAGACTTTCTATTAAATATTTATAAACTCGTTATTTCAAATCAGTGTACAATGATGCATTGAAATCGTCATAACTACGAAACGCCCTGTGGAAGTTAAACTAAAAGGGAAGCTATGTCATCATTGTTGGTTTCTATTTTAAGTTCCCCGCTAACCTGGATAATGGGTGTTTATGGCTTGTTTATGGGGAGCTTTTATAATGTCTGCATTTTTCGGATTCCAGAAGGCAGTTTTTTGTCAAAAACACGTTCTATTTGTCGCCACTGCCAAGAAAAAATTCCCTTCTACCACAACATCCCGCTGCTAAGTTTTGTTTTGTTGCGTGGCCGCGCGGCTTGTTGTCAGCAGAAAATTTCTTGGATATATCCTGTAGTGGAATTAAGCACAGCATTGTTATTTATTACAATCTATTGGCACTTTCCTTTTATTGAAGCTTATGGCGATCGTTGGAGTATTGATCCACTCAATCTTATAAGGTTTCTTCATGCATTAATTTTTAGTTCCGTTTTATTGATTTGTTCGGTGATAGACCTGCGATTGATGATAATTCCTGATGTTTTGAGTATCCCAATGATACTTTTAAGCCCCTTAGTTGCATTTATTCACCCAGAACTAAAACTTCTTGATGCTCTGATTGGAGCAGCGTTGGGGGGTGGTGTCCTATATGCAATAGCC
>JAGOVF010000178.1 GCA_018060885.1 Oligoflexales bacterium
GTTCTATGTCAATGTCTTTGATCTCGATTTTTCCCTTAGCAATAGCACCTAGGCATAAAAAACTACCGATCTCCATAAAATCTTGGCCGATGCGGTGTTTAGCACCATGCAGTTTCGCGACTCCTTGAATCAAGAGTCGATTTGTTCCAATGCCGGAAATTTTTGCGCCCATTGCATTAAGCAGATTGCAAAGACCTTGAACATGCGGTTCTGAAGCCGCGTTATGCAGAGTCGTAAGTCCATCGGCAAGGACGGCATTCAGCAATATATTTTCGCTAGCTGTTACCGACGGTTCATCTAAAAAAATATCCGCGCCAATAGGTCGTTTTTGTGTACCCGATATAGGTGGGCCAAATTCAAGCTTCGCGCCAAGATCTCTAATGCCCTGAAAGTGAGAATCCATACGTCTTGCACCAATAACATCTCCACCTGGAGGCGCGAGTTCGATTTTTCCCAGACGAGCTAAAAGTGGTCCGAGAAAAAGTATAGAGGCGCGAGCTTTAGCGCAAAGAGCAGGATTTGGACGATGGGTTTTAATTTCCTTTGCTTGTAAACATAAAGTCTCTTCGTCAAGCCAGTTAACACTAACTCCTATATCTTCAAGAATATTGCATAAAGTGAGGATGTCGCCGATCTTTGGCATGCGTTTTAAGACTATTTCTTCATCTGTTAATAAGCAGGCCATGACTGCTGGCAAGGCTTCGTTTTTGTTTCCGGATACTGTAACTGTTCCATTAAGAGGACGACCGCCCTCTACAATAAATTGAGCCATATTGTTAAAGTCCTTGTTTATTTAAGCTAGGAGCTCGATTAATTCGTCACGACTTAGATTTTTAAACAAATCTTCATCTTTGTTTACGAATTTGTCGAACAAAGTTTGCTTGCGTTTGATGATTAGGTCAATTTTTTCTTCAAGGGTGCCCTTTGTAATGAGCTTTAGAACTTGAACATTTTTGTTTTGGCCAATTCTGTGGACACGATCAGTCGCCTGGTTTTCTTTGCTGGCATTCCACCAGCGATCGTAATGAAGCACCAAAGAGGCTGCTGTGAGATCAATTCCCATTCCGCCCGCAAGGAGAGAGCCTACAAATACCTTACAGTTTGGGTCAGTTTGGAATTTTTCTATGACCTTACCGCGCTGCCGCGTAGCACCTGTTAACGCCACACAACTTACGTTTATCTTAGCGAGGTATTGTATAAAAATTTCTACCATATTGACGTACTGACTAAAAATGACAATTTTTTGACCAGACCCAAGCGCTTCATCAATAAGTTCTTTGGCGAGCTCAAATTTTCCACTGTGGTATTTTTCATAATCTGCTGGTTCAAATAAAAGGGCAGGGTGGTCACAAATTTGTTTCAATAAATTAATAGTAGCAAATACATGTAAAAAAGGTACAGAGGAATTTTGATCGCGCATTTGGTCCAATAAAGGCGAAGCTTTGAGAGCGAGTGTTTCTCGGTATAATTTCACTTGTTCATCGCTCAAAGAACAATGACGAAAGTCTTCAATTTTTTCTGGTAAGTCTTTTAGAACTTCTGTCTTAATGCGACGCAGTTTGAATGGATGGGCCAGTCTTTGTAGAAAAATTTCTGCATCCAAATTTTTATCGATTTCTATGGGATTTACGATGTTTTTTTTAAAATATTCATCCGATCCTAAATAACCTGGCAATAAAAAATCATAGATGCTCTTGAGCTCAAGCAAACGATTTTCAATAGGAGTCCCTGTTAAACATATTCGAATATCGCCATTGAGTGCGCAAACAGCCTTATAGGTTGCAGTCTTGCTGTTTTTAACGAGATGGGCTTCATCTAGCACAATACCGTGCCAACGTTGCTTGGCAATTTCTTTGATGTCTCGAATGACGATTCCATAGCTAGTTATGATAGTTCTGGGTCCAGAGCTTGTTGTATTAAACTGACTGCCGCGTTTAGGACCGTGGTAGATTTGTGGATTTAAAGCTGGGGCAAATTCCGACATTTTATCGAACCAATGGTCTATTACACTAGTTGGGCAAATAACAAGAAATTGCGCCTCAGGGTGAAGTGACGCTATGCAGCTTAATAGAGCCATTGTTTGGTGCGTCTTACCCAAACCCATTTCGTCGGCAAGAAGGCCATGCAGCCCACGCTGATAAAGCCACCAAAGCCAATCGACGCCGGCTAACTGATAATCCCGGAGTCTAAGATTTGTATTATCGAGATTTGGTCGATCTATAGGGGCGGCATAGTTCAATTGCTGTTGAATAAGATTTAAAATCTGTTTTTTTCCAACAAAGCGATCAAAATCTCCAGAGTTTGCTTGCAGTCTAAAAAGGCCAATCGCACTCGTTCTTAAAATATCAAGATCTTCATCTATCTCCCATTCATGCTCAGTGATGATGTCGGGTATAGTAATCCATTTATCACCTTGGCGAATAAATTTTTGTTTGGTTTTTTGGAAGTGCTTGAGTAAAGCAACCATGGAAATGCTAAAATGGCCAGTGCCGTAGCTCGGATCGAGCTCAAACCAGCCTTTGTTGGCATTAACTACTTTTATATCTTGTAGTGTTGTATCTTCTATTACAGTGGAACTGGCAAGTTCATCGCAGAGCAGAAGTGGGGCCAGTGCGCGAAGTTCTTTAAAGCCAGATTTAATATTAGAAATAACGTCGTTGCCGCTAATTTTATCCTTGCTCTTAGCAACTACCCAGCTATCTTTAGGTGCCTCGTGGAGGCGGAAAAAGCCTAAATTTGGATCTAAAAAATATTCCTTCTGAAAATACCTTGCTACTGATTTTGCCGAAAAGGTATGAAAAGTTCCTACTTTTGTAGCTTCATCGTCGTTTGACGACAATTTTGCTATGAAGCTTTGAGCGCTCAGCTTAAATTCTTGAGAATTGAAAGATTTTTTTAAATCTCTTATCGCGATAACTTTCTCTATCTGAATTTCATTTTCACTCGTCAATTGCAAACGCAATGCGCAAAATGCTTCTTGCGCCTGGAATTTAAGTTGTTTCACTTCTGCGTCCGCGAATTTAAGATTTGCTGGATCTGAAATAAATCTAGCTGCATCGTCGATCGCTAAATCATAGTGAGTAGATTGATTTTGTTTAATTGCGAGTTGTACGCGCAAAAAGGGGCCTTTATGAACGAGCTTAACGCTTTTAATAAGATCTTTTAAATGGTCCAAAATAGAGCTTGTCGGTGTGTTTTTTGTTGTTGATAATTGCTCATTTGATTCTGCATTAATAGCAGCTTTAGCAGTCTTATTGCTGCGTTTATTTACCGGAGTTTTGAGCGGCATTTTTAAATTTAGGTTCGCAAAAAGTTCTGAACGCTCGCGATCTATGTAAAGCATCAGTGCGACAATATGGCTGCAGTAAGTACCCAAACGGCGATTTTTGGGGCATGAACATTCAATCCATTGTATGCAGTTGCCATTTGGATGTAGTTTGAGCCTGACATCAAATTGAACTTGATCTTCTTTAACTTGGCCGTAAATTAGGCCGTGAAAATTCTTTTTAAAATCGACAGCGCTTGATTGGTATAATTCAATACCATCGAGCCAATCATCTTGATCGAGATGCTGATAGAAATAGTCTAGCAAGCCAGAATTGTTGGTTTGATTCTGCATTTTTATTAAAAGCCAAAATTATAAATAGATTAATAGTTCTAACCAACGCATCTGACTATTGTCGCATAAAATTGATGAAAAATCTCATTCGTACATATTTTTATGGACAAGGGGTATCATCAATTTCCTTCCAAGCTTTTAACTTATCCAAGGCTAGAACTCCGCCCAGCGCGCCACCACCATGAGCATTCGACGAATACTTTGCAAATAAGCTTTCGATCCCATATTTTCTGAATACGCGCATTGTTTGTTCACTATCTACAGTAGATAGGTTCGATCCGTCAATTTTTGTGGATGCCCCATGACAGCCCCCTGTTGCACAGGTTGAAATGACAGCAGGCTCGATGTTGTCTTTAAAATAGGTAAGAGAAGTTTCACAAGTTTCTTTATCTGCAGAATCAGAAGAATACGCTTTGTAAAGTGGACTACTTAGCCCGCAGCTCACGGTGATAACTCCAAAAACAGTTGTTTTAATAGTCCTAATACTAATGAAAATTAACCTTTGGCAAACAGCGGGTAAAAAGTACTTAGAAAGCTCAAAAGCCATAAATTGCCCTTTCGACTGCATAATCCACGAAGTTGGATCGGAAATTTTCGCGTAAGCTTAACTGTTTCATGCACCTTTAATGAGGGCGTAAAAGAATTCGGCGAATTTTCCAATAATTTAGTTCAATGATATTGGATAGATAAATAATATGTGTTTTTTTTTTGTAAAAAGTATTGACGCACAAAACGTGTTGTCCTATAACACCCTTCACGCATTGATCATCTGGCATGATTTTGCTGCGAAAAATGAGAAAACTTCGCAAAAAAAGCAGATAATTTGATGATGCGGAAAATGAGTGCATAGACAAAAGCTAGCGAGAAAATCCCTTTCTAAATGATACGAGTCGCTGAATCGACTAAACCCGATTCGCACAAAGTATTTTGATCGAGAGAAACTCTTAGTAGATCGATGACTCTAGCTCTTTGAAAACTGAATAGTATGACCTAATTAAACAGTCAGTTGTTTGAGTTTAGTCGATGATACTTCGGTATCAGAAGACTTAAAAATACTTTTTTTAAAATCTGTGTCGCAAGTCGACACAGGCCAAGGATTTAAACGTTAGAGTTTGATTCTGGCTCAGAACGAACGCTGGCGGCGTGCTTAACACATGCAAGTCGTGCGTGAAAGCTCTTCGGAGTGAGTAGAGCGGCGAACGGGTGAGTAATACATAGGAACGTACCTTTTGGTGGGGGACAACCACGGGAAACTGTGGCTAATACCGCATGACCTCGAAAGAGAAAAGATGGCCTCTACTTGTAAGCTATCGCCGTTAGAGCGGCCTATGTCCCATTAGCTAGTTGGTGAGGTAAAGGCTCACCAAGGCAACGATGGGTAGCTGGTCTGAGAGGATGATCAGCCACACTGGGACTGAGACACGGCCCAGACTCCTACGGGAGGCAGCAGTGGGGAATATTGCACAATGGGCGCAAGCCTGATGCAGCAACGCCGCGTGAGTGAAGAAGGCCTTCGGGTTGTAAAGCTCTTTCGGCTAGGAAGAAGGGCTATGTAGCTAATATCTGCATAGTTTGACGGTACTAGAAGAAGAAGCACCGGCTAATTCCGTGCCAGCAGCCGCGGTAATACGGAAGGTGCAAGCGTTGTTCGGAATGACTGGGCGTAAAGCGCGCGTAGGCGGACTTGAAAGTCAGCTGTGAAATCCCAGGGCTTAACCCTGGAATTGCAGTTGAAACTCCAAGTCTTGAATGCCTGAGAGGATGGCGGAATTCCGGGTGTAGGAGTGAAATCCGTAGAGATCCGGAGGAACACCAGAGGCGAAGGCGGCTATCTGGCGGTGCATTGACGCTGAGGCGCGAAAGCGTGGGGAGCAAACAGGATTAGATACCCTGGTAGTCCACGCCGTAAACGATGGATACTAGACGTTCGGAGAGTTAACCCTCTGAGTGTCGCAGCTAACGCAATAAGTATCCCGCCTGGGGAGTAC
>JAGOVF010000179.1 GCA_018060885.1 Oligoflexales bacterium
GGTATAGGTAAAGGAGTGTGGATTTGTGAAAGACTTAACTATTTGGCGATAGAACAATAAGCGGCAATTTTTCCAGATTTTTCAAGAGAATCAAAAGATATATTCTGAGCCTCGTCGCCATGAGTGTGCCAAAACTGTAGGTTATTAAAATCAATAATGTTCAAAACGGGGATGCCCAAAAGTTTAAAGGGAATGTGGTCATCTTCAATGGCTTTTGAGTTTTTATTGACGGGGACATTATATAAATCAGCAGCAACGAGCATTTTTTCAAGTAGCACTGGTGTAGAATTTGAATCACGCGTTAATGTTAGATTTTCTGAGCCGAGCATATCTATGACGATGACATTTTCAACTTTAAAAATTATATCAAAAATATTTAAACACAATTTTCCTGGGTCATCGCAATTCTGCATTTTATCTGCAAGATATCGACTGCCGTATGTGTTGTCCTGAACCTTTGCTGCATGATTATAAAGGCCTTCATCCCAATTTGTTAATACAGCTTCTTCGCCGTCAAACCAAACTCCTAGTATTGAGCAAGAAAGTTTTTTTCGATGTTGTTGAAAAAACCTCATTAATTGAATAAGTAAAATAGAAGAAGATGCACTATCGTTAGCTCCGACATAATCAATGCCTGCGACAATTTTTGTATCGTAATGCGATCCTAAAATGACTAAACAATCTTTGTTGTCATTGTTTTTAACTGGCGGATCTGCAAGAGCCAGAGTTAGCACATTATAACCATCTTTTTTAATAAGCATTTCTTGCATCTCGCCTTCGGCGTAATTTGGGTTCGGCGTTAGTGCAGAGAATTCTTGCACCTTACTTGGCAGTGAAAGTTCCATCATGGAATTTAATAAATATTGAGATATATGGCGCTGCCGCTCTGATCCAAAAGAATGCGGGGCGCTAGTAAAGTATTCTAAATCTTTTGCCGCTTTAGAAGTATCGAGTTTAAATTGCGACGCTAAAGTCCCTACTTCGATATCATGCGCAGCAGTGCTCTTAGTATGATTTTGTCGGGTGCAAATACAAGAAACGCTGCTTGCTAAAAATAGCAACAGCGCTAGAACTTCTTGTAGACGTTTCATTATTTAGCGCCAAAAATACTGGGCTGAGCGACCTAATTCTTCTTCAATGCGCAACAAACGATTGTATTTGCAAATGCGATCAGTGCGGCATAGAGAGCCAGTTTTAATCTGTCCGCAGTTCGTAGTTACGGCTAAATCTGCGATAAAAGTATCTTCTGATTCACCCGATCGGTGCGAAATTATTGAGTGAAAATTATTTTTGTGCGCCATCTCTACGGCATCTAAGGTTTCAGTGAGAGTTCCAATTTGATTCAGCTTGACTAATATTGCGTTGGCAGATTTGGCTTCAATTCCGCGACGCAAAAAAGTTGTGTTGGTCACAAATAAATCGTCGCCTACAATTTGTACTTTTGAGCCAATCTTTGAAGTCAGATTCGCAAATCCGGTCCAATCATGTTCACCTAATCCGTCTTCTATAGAAACTATAGGATATGAGTCAGCAAGAGCGCATAGATAATCAACCATTGCATCGCTTGAAAGAGTTTTGCCTTCACTTGTGAGTTTGTAGCCACTCTTGTCTTGAAAAGATGTTGCAGCGACATCGAGGGCTATAGCTATATCTTTACCTTCTTTGTAACCCGCTGCGCGAATAGCTTCTATGATCACTTCAATTGCTTCAGCATTAGAAGAGAGATTGGGTGCAAATCCACCTTCATCGCCAACAGCTGTGCTGAGATTTTTTTTGTGTAGGATTTTTTTCAAATGATGAAAAACTTCTGCGCCGTATCTGAGTGCTTCGCGAAAAGTAGGAGCGCCAATGGGCACGATCATAAATTCTTGAAAATCAATATTGTTATCGGCGTGGGCGCCACCATTGATTATGTTCATGAGCGGAACTGGTAGCCGCTTTGCATTTGGTCCACCAAGGTAGCGATAAAGCGGCAGGCCTGCCTCCATAGCAGCTGCTTTTGCATTTGCCATCGAGCATGCGAGAAGAGCATTTGCTCCGAGATTGCTTTTATTTGGACTGGCATCAAGCTCTATTAGGACTTGATCAAGTTGGGCCTGGTCAAGGCAATTCAGGCCAATAATTTTCGGCGCAATGCGCTCTCGAACATTGGCTACGGCTTTCTGTACGCCTTTGCCTAAATATCTTTTCGGGTCATTATCTCTGAGTTCGCAAGCTTCGTTTTCGCCGGTAGACGCGCCAGACGGCACTATGGCGCTGGCTACGTGACCACTTTCCGTCAAAAGATCGACTTCGACTGTCGGGTTTCCGCGGGAATCTAGAACTTCTCGAGCATTAATATATGAAATTAGCGTCATTTTTCCCTCAAAGTTGAATAAAAAGTCATCATTATAAATAAGTCGCAGATTGTATGCTTTTTATTGTAAATTTCAATGCCATTGTCCAAGCGTGAGTCTTAGATTTTTGCTTTACTTTTAGTAGAGTTTGGAGCGAGTATCGGGGAAAGTTTTTATTTGGCTATTGTCTAAAGTTGGCAATTCGAGGAGGTTTGTTTTGGTTTTACGCGTCGAGTCGAGCAAATTAGTTGATGTACTTCCCCCTATCTACCACTGGTGGGATAAAGTTAAAATAGAAACGACCTCATCTTTGGTGAGCGAAGCAATGCATGTCATAGCTTGTCGCACCAGCAAAGATGATTTTGATTTAGAAGCTCCAAGTCTCGATGCAAATTTGCTTAAAAACGTTAAGAATCTCGCAAAACAAATGGGTTGGCAGGGCAAGTCTGGCTGTCAAGTTGTCATTGCTGACGGACATTTTTTTGCATTATTGGTTTGCAGCACGATACCAACCACAGCGGCACAAATCGGCCGGCAATTTGGCATCGATTTAGCCACTGAGCTCGTCGGACGTGAGCCAAAAAAGGTGGTTCTGGTTGCGGGTAAAGATGACCTGTCTTTAATGAATGTTTTGGAAGGTCTCTCTGATGGTTTTTATAAACTCAAAACATTTCGTAGTGACTACAAGGAAGCTCATACACAAAAGCTGCCAGAGTTTATTTATACTCTTGGCAAAACACTCAGTACAGCTGAATTAAATGAGACTCGCCATCGCTCACAAGCAATAGCATTTGCGCGCATGTTGCAAGATGCTCCAAGTAATTGGTTGAATTCGATTCGCTTTGCAGAAGTTGCGAAAGAAATAGCGGCTCAATTCGGTTTTAAAGTGAGCATTAGCGGAAAAAAAGATCTGGAAACCTTGGGTATGGGTGCATTTTTAAGCGTTGGTCAAGGTTCTCCCTTTGAACCGCAAATGATAGTCATTGAAATTGAAGGACAAGACAAATCTCGAACGACGGCTTTAATTGGTAAAGGACTCACATTTGATGCCGGGGGAATTAGCATAAAGCCTTCAGCTGGCATGGATGAGATGAAGTACGATATGTCGGGTGGAGCTGCAGTACTTGGAGCCGCGCGTTTTTTTGGTGGAGTTAAGCCAAAAACTAATGTGATTTGTGTTATTGGTGCGGTTGAAAATGTTATTTCTGGAATGGCAACAAAACCTGGTGATATTTGTACAGCTTATAACGGTAAGACTATTGAGGTTTTAAACACAGATGCTGAAGGCCGACTGGTGCTGTGTGATTTGCTTGCATATGTCACTAAAAAATATTCCCCTGAATTGACAGTAGATATTGCAACCTTGACGGGTGCGGTACTATTCGGTTTAGGGACAGTAGGTTCGGCACTTTTGAGCAATGATCAAGCATCCGCTGCGAAGGTTTTGGCCCTATCTGAAAAAGTTGGCGAACCATTTTGGCAATTGCCACTTTGGCCTGAGCTTGAAAAAGAAATTAAATCTGAAGCTGCCGACTATAAAAACATCGCCAATCCAAGTGTAAAAGCTGGAACGATCATTGGCGCGGTTTTTTTAAAACAATTTATCCATGAAAAGTGTAAGTGGGTGCATTTAGACATCGCAGGTACTTCTGCTAATTGTGCAGCTACTGGCTATCCTCGCAAAGGTGGTGCAGCTTTTGGCCTGCGCTTGTTGACTGAAATATGTTTAGACAGACTTTAGAATGTAAATGATTGAGCAAATTCTCTAAATGGTAAAGTCAGCAAAAGAATCTGAGCTTAAAATTCCTAAAGACGCAGCGGAGTTTTTTAATCCTATTCATGCATTTGCTCAAAAGTCGGATAAAGATTTAAAACTCGGATTTTTGTTATTTAAGCTCATTAGTTTTCCTTTTTTTAGTCAAATTTTTATCAAGGTAGGCGCAAGTATTAGAAAGCTCCCGTGGCCTACGAGTTATATAATAAAAAAGACTGTTTTCCGCCAATTTTGTGGTGGCGAATCCGTTGAAGAAAGCCTTCCTCTGGTCAATGATCTTGCAAAGTCGGGTGTTACAGCGATCTTAGATTACTCAGCGGAGTCCAAAAACACGGAAGACGACTTTCTTGCAAGTTACACGCAAATTGAAAAAACTATCGTGATGGCAAGTCATGAGCAAAACAACACTGGTAGACTTTTTGCAGTCTTTAAACCTACAGCATTAGTTGATACAAAAGTATTAGAAGCTGTTTCCTCGGCTCAAAATCTCTCTGATAGTGAGCAGAAGCATTGGAATACCTTTGTCGAAAGAGTAGATGCGCTTTGCGCGCTTGCGAAGCGGCGCGATATTGCGCTTTTAATTGATGCCGAAGAATCTTGGTTTCAAAATGCGATAGATCAAGTTGTATTGACGATGATGATTAAATATAACAAAGAGCAAGCAGTAGTCTATAACACTATACAGCTATATCGCCATGATAGACTGGCTTATCTTCAAGCTTTGTATGCCGAAACAGTAAAAAATGCAGTGTTTTTGGGGCTTAAGCTCGTAAGAGGCGCTTATTTGGAGAAGGAAAACTTAAGGGCGAAACAGCTCATGTATGAATCGCCGATTCAAAAAAACAAAAAAAATACTGATTCGGATTTTGATGCAGCAGTAGAATTTTGCTTGGAAAATATAAATAGAATTTCAGTGTTTATCGCAACACACAACGCCGATTCGACTTTTAAAGCTTTGAAAAAAATGCAGGTTTTGAATTTGGCAAATTCAGATGAACGAGTGGTTTTTTCGCAGCTTTATGGAATGGGCGATCATTTGACATATAATCTTGCTAAGGCTGGATATCGCGCGACGAAGTACTTGCCTTTTGGTCCTATAAAAGAAGTGATGCCGTATCTATTGCGGCGCATCCAAGAAAATAGCTCTGTTCGCGGACAAGCTGGACGTGAGTTGCAGCTTATTAGTCAAGAGCTGCGCCGACGGAATCAAGAACGAATTTAGAAGTTCTGATTCGGTTCAATAAGCATACATTTTTCTTACAAACGCCCACTTAGATGCACACATTTATTTAACGATTTTCATTTAGAAAGCTCGAAGACTAGGCCAGTGTCGCCATGAGTGTCAGAGGACCGCTCAATTTTTATACCGTCCATGGCAAAATTTTCGCTACGGGTTCGGGCTTCCGGCCCTCACCAGTTCCTCAGGCTCTCATGGCGACACTGGCCTAGTC
>JAGOVF010000054.1 GCA_018060885.1 Oligoflexales bacterium
CAGTAATGCGACATCACAGTTTCCTTGAATAGATATATTCTCCAATAAGGAACTTGCCTGTGCAGGTAAATTATTCTCTAAAAGAAGCTTTACCAGAAAGCTAATTTTTAAAGGCTCCATTGCGAACAAATCTATATTTTCGGAGAATAATTGCAAAATTTGTTTTTCTTTCTTATTAGCACCATAAAGGCTAAGCATTTTTTGGTAGGATAAGTCTACCTGACTTGCAAGTTCCTTTTCGCGCATTTGCGTGCGAGTTCCCTGCATAAAAGTTTCTATAAATTCAATTTTTTTAGTTATACGACGCTTATTGGGGGAATTCTCCAAAGAAAGTTTTAGATATTCTAGAGCCTGTTGTGAAAGTCCCGCTTTTAAATAAAGCGATCCTAACAGGTCATTTGGTGAATATAAATTTTCCTTAATTGGCTCTTCAATATAATTCCAAAATGATTTTAGATAGCTTATTGCCGCTGAATAATCCTCAAATTTTCTAGCATACTGTAGTTGTAATGCTACTTTTGCTGGCCCATCTTGTAAATTTTCAATTGCAGATAGAATTAAAACTTTATCTTCATAATTTGAGCTCGCCGATAGTAATTTATAAAGCAAAACACAACAAATATCTTGTGACATTGTTTTGATAGAGCCATTAATTGTGCTTGAATCCAAATCAGCTACTTTTGTAAATATAGAAAATAGTCCCAGTAAGGTCGTTTTTGTTAAATCGATTTTTTGCGCAAAAAATTCATTAATAGGTTGAGCCAGTTCTAAGAATTGATAAGGCCGCCCAGACATCGGCATTGGCGTTTTATGGGAAGAGATCTGGATGTCGATACTTTCTCCACTTTCATCAGTCAAAAATTTTAGGAAAACACAGCGCTCTAATATTCCTTTTGCAGCACTAGCGTCCATCGGCAATGAATCTGATGAAGTTGCAAATATTTGCTTAAGTACCTGCGCACCATAGAAACTGTGCTCTGACGAATTTGGCAAATCAATTCTAAATATTTTTTGTACAACAGCTTCAATTTTATCCCATATGTATTCAGGTACTTCGCTTAATGCTGTTATTTGATGAAGTGATGGATATAAGCAGCTCTTTTGCAGATCAAAAAACACTTCGAAACTAATAAAGAATGCCGATTGATCTATAAGTAACTCGAGTTCTTTTGGAGAGGTAAGTGCGGGTGCTTCAAAGTCTAATTCTAGAATAACTCGAAAGAAGCCATTGCACCATTCAGCATGAATACTTGCAGTGTCGCCCAATTCTATGCGCAAAAGTTCCTTTAGATCTTGTAGTATATCCTTGATGGATAATGAAAAAATAAATTGGTAATGAGCTTCTTTAGCGGAACTGAAATTAAACTCACGTAGATTCAAATAATTTCTTGTAGTGAAATTGACTAGTTCACTTTCATTTCCTTCTTTTATTGCAAACAAAGAATCTTCAATTTTTAAAGTTCTAACTGCCACCAACATCTCCGCTACAAATGTCGAGTAATTTCTTTTGGTCTGTTATTTTAAATCTTTATCGACTATCTGCTATCGGAACTAGGCCCTTAAACTTAAAAGTGAAGCGCATTATTAAAAGTCAGGCAAAATGTGCTGATTGGCTGCAATTTAGCTATAATAGATTGACGTCATTAGCCAGGAGAAAAAATGAACGAACTCGATGCTCTCGTTACAAAATTTGCTTATTTAGAAAATTGTCATAAATATCCTCAGTTCCTTAGCAGTGCTAGCGAGATTGAGCCTTTGTTGATTGATATTAAAAATGAAGTGCCGCCTTTTGTTTACCAATATTTATTGATTGAATTTATTTATCTTTTTCAAAAGTATCGAGTTTGGTCAGATAGCAATATTTTTCAGCAATTCACTTCTGAACACATCTCTTTAGGCTTTGGCCTTTCCTTTAATCGAATACATGATCTCACAAAAAATATCGCGGTTAAATACAATAATATTGGTCAATTAGACCAAGAAATGCTCAACAAAAAAGATCAAGAATTTATAAAGTATATTTTGATCAAAATTGCTCTCACGCAGAATATTGAACTCTGTTCGAAGGACTTAGGTTTTGCTCCGGAGTTAATTAGACGTATCGCTTCAATAATTGAGGCTGAAAGTAGAAAAGTTCAAAATTCAACAAAATTTGAATATAAAAATGAACTCGATCAAATTATTTGTAACTCCTTCAATTCACTCATCACCGCGGCTCACGCTAAGGGCTGGGCATTAGACAGATTTAATTTTACCTATTTTTTAGAAATGTCAGGAATATTTGAGCTTAAAAACATTGCGCAAAATGAGCAAAGTTGCAGCCTTGTTTTTGACCTTTTGCTTTTGCTCGGTGAACAAGAAACTTTACACGAATATGATATCTACACTTTCTTTAGCAACAACAACATATATCGAGAAATTTTTTCAATTGAAAGATCCAAACTTCTCATTAAATTTTTGTTGAAACTTCAGATCATTGAAATTTGTGATTCTTTCAAAGAGTCTTGCACCTATCGACTGAGCGATCGTGGCTACGAATTAACCGCGATTAGTTATGGTGATTGGCATTTTAATTCAATCGACCTCAATAAACTTCCTAGAATCAACTACCATTACCAGTTAGCGATTGTTAGTCATTTAAAAGAGGAGCATTTTGAGCTCATTCGTACACTCATCAGTCAACAACATCGTGAGCTAAATTTTAATATTCTCGAGAGATTATTTGATAAATATTCAAAACTAAAATCTGATGTGGCTTTGTTGAAAGAGTTTTCCAAACAACTTAGGTCTAATTCTTTTAAATGGGATAGAGAAAAATACACTCGTTGTATATTACTATTTGATTCAAAAAATGAAGCTTTACAAATTCTTAAACAACATATTTCCTCTTGCAGTCTGGCCACCGCCGATGATCAGTTACTTAACAACTTGCTTTTGTCGGGTGAATCCCTACAATTGGAGCGCTATTTGATTTCTCTCATAGGCTGTGAAATCGGGGATTTAGATCCAAGTAAGTGAAAAGTATGAATGCACGCGACCCAAAATTTAGTAATTTACCTATTGATTTCGACTTTGCTGAAATAGAAAGAACTCAACTTCAGATCAAAGCTTTTTTAAATAGAAAAATCGGCTTAAGTTTACCCATAATTGAAACTTGTCGTACCAACAATGGCGGGATTCTGCGCCTAGAAGAACTTAAAATTCAATTATCTAAAATGACTGAATTTGGCGACTACGGTTTGTTTATCCCTGCGGCAGGGGCGGCGAGCAGATATTTCTCTGGATTCTCTGACTTACTACTAGCTCTCTCTAATTTTATACTAGAATACAATTCAAAAACTATTCCAGTCGCGATTTCTACGCAGCAGACTGAGAAATTTAAAAAAACTATACTCTCGATAATGAATTCTTGGGACATAGATAAGCTCTTACAACTTGCCTTACCAGAGCTGTTGCGAGATTTAATAAAACAAAAACATTTTTCTAAATGGACTTTCGAGAATTTTGAAAGTCTTTTTAAGCAGCTCAATCTTGCAAAGGCATTACAGCCTGCACTCATCAGCGGCGAAAACTATTTACAAATTAAAATCACGGAAGCTTCGATTTTAAATGGTCTTAAAGCTATTTTTTTTGTTGCACCGTTTGATCAGTCTGAGGCATTTAAGGATTTTTTACAAAAAAATCCTCAGTCCCTTGATTGTCAAATTTATTTTCCCGAACAAGGTAGTCAGCTTTCCACACTACGCTTCAAAGATGATGGAGAATTTTATCTTGACCAAAACGGCCACTGCACCTTAGTTCCAGCAGGTCACGGCGCTCTTACAAAGCTATTTACTTCTATTAAACGTGCGCATCCACATTTAAAATCACTTTTTATAATCAATATAGATAACATAATTGGCACAAGCAGCTCTGTGATAAAGCAGCGTGAAAATTTAATAAAATTGCACCAAGTCATTTTGGCGGAGTTTGAAAATATTAGATCCGCTTTAAAAGATAAAAATCTTAAATTAGCAGAAGATTTTTCAAAAAATATATTTGAATTATTAACTCCTGATTGTGCTGACAACAGAAATGAAATATTTAATTTTAATCTTTCTACTTATCGCCCTTCAGAAGCAACATCAGCCTTAGCACAAGAACATCCTTTTTT
Organism: Oligoflexales bacterium; assembly: GCA_018060885.1. Classification (GTDB taxonomy): domain Bacteria; phylum Bdellovibrionota_B; class Oligoflexia; order Oligoflexales; family JAGOVF01; genus JAGOVF01. Next base: position 4,154 of record JAGOVF010000054.1, read on the forward strand.
ATTTATGGTCCAGGAAAAGCTCGTCCATACACCTTTTATGCTAATTAATGGCATAAAAGGTGTAGATGATCTTTATCGCTTATATAAACGTCCCGTAAATGTACTCGGCCAAGTTCCTAATAGTGGGAAAGATGTAGGAGGCACTCCTCTTTGGGCAAGAGATGGATCAGATATCGTTAAAATTTGCCTCGAACTTCCTCATATGGCAGAAAATGACCGCACTGAGATTTTTTCCAACACTGAAAAAGCAACTCATTATAATCCGGGTTTCGTCGCAGCAGAGTTAGTCGATGACTCCGTCTATGCTGCTGCTCGCGATGATTTTTGGATTTTGGCAAAAAAGCAATATAGAGGCGATACTGTGCTTTATAAAGAGACTGTTTTGTATGAAATCTTGGGGAACAGCAAATACGCAAATGTGTTCTTTTTAGAGATACCTCGCTTACTTTTCAATCCTCACAAGTCGGTGGAAGATACTATTAATAATACACGAGAAAAATTTAAGTTAAGCTTTCCTTTAACAAAAAATTGACGCAACAAATACTGCTACGTAATGCAGACTTTTAAACGAATTTCATTGAGTCTATAACTGAGGCCTTTTGTTTGTATTGTCCGCCAGAGGACCGCTCAATTTTTATGCCATCCCTGGCAAAATTATCGCTACCGGTTCGGGCATCCCGCCCTCACCAGTTCCTCTGGCAGTCCGTTCATACGCCAAGCCTAGCCATATGCTTTCTAAATGAAAGTCGCTCCGAAAATGTGTGCATCACGTAGACGTAGCATCCAAATAGCAGAATCTGCCTACGTCAGCGCTTTGACTGGTAGATTCTGCCGATTGTATTGGCTGCCTTTAGATCTGAAAATTAAGTAGGGATAAGTCTATTCCATTTATAGGTTCAATTTTTAGGGGGCACAATGCTTGGTCAAGTAACTCTCGAAAACTTTGCAAATGCTTTATTAGAACTCGGACATGATCCAGCAGATTACCGTGGCAAAAAAATCGCACTTGAAAGTATTTGTGACGTTTATGATTTGGAACCAGACCTTTTAGCTGATGCTATAAGCGATAAAACTCTTTCTATTCACTATGATATTAATCAAGATAAAATATGGCTAGATGCTTTAGAAATTGCGCATTTCTATTATTGCATAAAATCACAACTTCAATTATTCAAACGATCTTTTTAGAACGAAAAAAATAATAAAAAACTTCTGCATTTCCAAATCTGCCTTTAGGTCTTGCATCCAAAAATTTTCCCGGTGAGAGTCCTGCGGATTTAAAACACGTGTGTGCCTGGTCTATCGCAGCTTGTCTTAACTCCGCATCTTTCACTATGCCGCCCTTTGGAACTTTGGCCTGGTTTAATTCAAATTGAGGCTTTACTAAAAGTAAATAATGCACTTCTTCCGAAGAAGCTGTAGCGTCGACAATCGCACTCAGAAAATTTTCAAATCTATTAAAACTTACGTCAGCAACGACAATATTTATTTTAGGATATTTTGCCGCGTCGAATTCTCGGATATCTGTTTGTGATAGATCTATGACTCGCAAATCCTGACGCAGACTCCAATGCAACTGGTTCTTACCAATATCCAAGGCAATAACTTTTTCCGCGCCCAACTTTAAACAACAATCTGTAAAGCCACCGGTCGAAGCTCCTACATCGAGGACTATTGCAGTTTTAAAAATTTCGCTTAGATTTAAGTCATCAATAACATTTCGCAGCTTCTCTCCGCCCCTACTAACAAAAGGGCGACTTTTAATACGAATGACATCTGTTTCCTGCACAAGCGACCCAGGTTTATCTAACTTTTGCTCATTAACCAGAACTTGCCCAGCAAGGATGAATGCTTTAGCTCTCGCAAGTGAAGGCACTAAATTAAGGCGTAGCAATATTTCATCTAGCCGAATTTTATTCCCTTTTTGACCCATGTCAGATTATGCCTACTTTTGAGAAAATTTAATTAAATAATTAATGATTTTAATATGTTAAAAAATATAGGTCAAATTTTTTGCCAAGCCTCCGAGCTATTCTATAACTTTTGGAGCTAAGTCTTTTATGTGGCTGGTGATAGAAGTCTTTTACGCGAAAGTCAATTAGAACCTGGGAGTCTCAAATGGCCAATGATAAGCCCATAGTAATGTTAAAAATTGATAATAAATCAGTCACAAGCGAACTTGATCGGGCTGGGTATAAAAAAGTAGGTGTGTTAATTAAACAAGTTGAAAATTTTAATGCCGCGCTTGAAAAAGCTTCGAGTGTTGATATAGATGTCATTTTGATTAACATGGATATACCAAGCTTTGATGTGTTTAGTGCGCTCAAAAAATTTAAATCCATGCCTCAACTCGAAGAAACTCCGATAGTTGTCACCAGCGTCCAAGGGCATCATTCGATTCAGAAAAAAGTTCTGGAATGTGGTGCAGATCTTTTCATAGAGCAGCCATTTCCTCGACAATTTCTCGTCGAAAAAATTAAAAACTTACTGTCTAAACAGACCCGTAGCGAAGCAAGAATTGCAGGCGAAGCACAAATAGAATTTAAATATAATAATAAAACTGAGACTTGTGTTTTAGCTGATGTATCTGGTTCAGGTGTTTTAGTACTAACAACTCTTGACATTCCAGCGGGTGACAAGCTCGAGTTGAAACTACTTTTGCCTGGCTATCAGCGCTCCATAACTATTATAGGACAGGTAGTTAGATCTGTTGACAGTGCCGAGCATGGTCGAGGAATTGGAATTCGATTCTTGGAGTTCATCGGAGATGCCAGAAAAAAATTAGATAAATACATTACAAAATCCTCCGTCAATGACGCAAATTTAATGTACTACCTATAGAAGCAAACTGAATAATGTGTTTTTAAGACTTACACGATTTTATTTCTACCCTAGTGACCCAAGCATCACGGATAGAAGCAGGTATTTTTGTAATATCATAACTTTGCTTAGTATAAATAGATGATACGGCAGCTTCTGTATTTCCACGTAAAGCCAAATGCACATTTGCATCCACTGGCACAAGAATTAAATCAGCCAATTGTTCATTTTTTTCTAAAGTAGATTGCGCAAAAATCTGATTATCTATTTTTTGTGTAAAACATTCGCTCAGAACCGGGCAAAAGATTTCGTGAGTAGACTTCAGACCGATTTCAGCAAGACTTGCAAGAAATTCCTGATTTTGAAGCGCATGAGGCAAATAACCTGCCACTACAATCCGTTTGTCGCAAACTGCAGCTTTTGAAATAATGCTTTTTAAACTAGCTATAACTTTAGAGTAGATTCTATTACTATCAATATATCTTGAATAAGAATTCAAGTTTTTATCCGCCATTTCTGGTCTGAATTTAATATTAATTAATAATAAATCTTCGCCATCGTAATCTACTTTTACAAAATATATTGCAAACTCCGGTTCTAGTACCAAGCGCTCGGCTAGAGTTTGTGCTTCTTCATTTGTATTTTCAGATTTTTCATCTTCTGCAGGTTCTATTAATTTAAGTGGAAAGCTGACGCCTACTGCTAGACTTTCCTCTTCCCAGGTGTCTTCGTAAAATTGAAAAACTTGGCTTTCCCAGCGATAGTCTCTTAATGCGCCATCAGTTAGCACTTTTAAGTCTTGATCATGAGGGTCACCTTTTTTTTCCAAGACGCCTTGTAAAAAAATAATATTTGAAAGTCTAGAATAAAAGAGGCTGTCCAATAACTTCAAGCGTTCTCTGCGAAACAACCAATCACCACGCCAATCGATACCATTCTCACTCAGACGTTTATTAGGAATACGCTGCGAAAACAAGTCCAAAGTCTCTATAGATAAATAAGAATCCTTCCTCAATAAGGTGCTCTGTATCGATGCGGGTGTAATGCAAGACATAGCTCCTAATACGAAAAGAAGAATAGGTGAATTTTTTTTGAATTTAAAATTCACTCGTTTACAAGCCTATTTGCCGCGAGATGACCAAGCGCTGAATCTCACTCGTTCCTTCGCCAATGCGCAGCAGAGCGGCATCTCTATAGAAGCGTTCAATTGGATATTCTTTCATAAGCCCGTAACCGCCAAAAATTTGCTGACCTTCCCTAGCGCAAAACTCTGCAACTTCTGAACAGTAGAGTTTTGCCATCGAAGCTATCTTTTCAAATGCTTGGTGTGTTTGTTTTAACCAGCAAGCTTTGTACATTAGGTTTTCTGCGGCCTCGATTCGCATCGCCATTTCGGCCAATTTAAAGGCAATTGTTTGGTGTTTTCCAATAGGTTTGCCAAAAGTCTTGCGTTCCTGTGCATATTTTAAAGAAACTTCAAAAGCGCCTTTTGCTAAGCCCAAACCCATTGCACCAATAGATAATCGACCGTTATCTAAAGTTTCCATCATGATCTTGAAGCCTTCACCTCGCTTACCAAGCAAAGCTGAATTCGGAACACGCAATTGATCAAAATAAAGCTCTCCAGTGTTTGAAGCCCGCCACATCATCTTTTTTTTCATTTCAAGTACCTTTAGACCCGGAGTACCGGCTTCAACTAAAAAGCACGACAACTCTGGACGGCCATCTTCTCTTCGATCAGTAACAGCTTGCACTGTGATGCCTTTAGTTAGCGAACAAGCACTATTAGTGATGAATATTTTAGAGCCGTTTATGACCCATTCGTTTTTCTTTTCATCATAAACAGCGTTTGTTTTACTAGATTGAGCATCGCTCCCAGCTTCCGCCTCAGTTAAAGCAAAACCCCATAATCCTTCGCCTGTGCACAAGCTGGGCAAATAACGCCTTTTTTGTTCCTCGCTACCATAATAATAGATTGGCCCCGCTCCAAGACTATTATGCGCAGCGATGGTTGCTGCTTGTGATCCATCTACGCGCGCCAATTCTTCAACTGCGATGATATAAGAGAGATAATCCATTGATTGCCCACCATAAGCCTCATCCACTATGGTGCCAAACAAACCAAGATCTCCCATTGCTTTAGTCAAACTTACAGAAAATTCTTCTCTTTCATCTAATTCTCGAGCTTGCGGAAAGATTTCTTTTTCAGCGAATTTCCTAACCGACTCTCTAATAACGCGATTTTCATCTGTTTCGATAAAGCTATATGACATATTGTTTTCCTCCAATTTTATATAAATTAATTATCATTTCTCGTTCGACCTTCGCGACCAGTTTCGCCGAGCAACTGTCCAAGATAAGAATGATAGCGTCGTACACTAATCTTTCCTTCTAAAACTGCATTTTTAACCGCACAGTCTGGCTCTTCATTGTGCTGGCACTCTCGATATTTACATTGCGATACATAAGATCGGAATTCTCGAAAGCCATTTGCCAACTCTGCAGGTTCAATAAAGTTTAATAGAAAACTTCTGATTCCAGGCGTATCTATAATATATGCACCCATTTCCAGTTTTATAAAACTAGCAAAAGAAGTCGTGTGCCGTCCTTTATAAAATATATCGTCATCTGGCTCTACATCTTGTACAATCTCAGGGCGAAATAGATTTACCAAACTTGACTTCCCAACTCCAGAATGGCCAGAAACTATTGAAATTTTATTTTTTAACAAAAGGCTTAACTCATAAAAATCTGTAGATTTTTTCACTCGTGGTGAATTTGCTTGCAGATTGATTACGGGATAGCCTAAGGCTTTATAATTTTCCATTTCACTAATGCATTCCTTTTTAAAATCTTCATCTTGGCTTTCCTCTAAAGCATCTTTTTTATTCAAGACAATAATTGCCGGCAAATGATTCAATTCAGCAATGCAAAGATAACGGTCAATTAAACCCCACTTAATTTTTGGATTCAAATAGCTCGCAACGATTAAGAGCTGATCCATATTTGCAGCTAATACATGCTTGCGCAATTCATTAAGCGGGTCGACACGAGAAAGTGCCGTCGATCGTGGAGCAACGTGTTGAATCACACAACGTTCGATATCATCTTTATTTGCAGATGTCGTAGGACGTTTTAAATCTGGCAAACAAAGGACTCGATCACCCACGCAGATAAAATTACGTTCTGTTCTTGCTTGGGTTAAAAATTTTTTTTGCAAAGTACCTAGCCAAACTTCTCGTGTCCGAACATCGCGCAAAGTGCTTTCCGGGGAAACAAAAGCATATCGTTTATGCACTTCTACGACTCTTGCGGGAAAAGCAGCAGCATCGAGCGATTGCCAATGGGTCTCTTCAAGTATGAGGGGCAAATGATCAGTTGAATTTGCGTCCACTGTTTTGCGAGTAGATTCGCCGTGTTTGTTTTGCTGCCTTGTCGACGTTGAATGTGGACTTTTTAATCGCTGCTTTTTCTTCGCACGTATACGATTAACCTCATCGTATGCAGCGATATCATCGAGATCCGAATCTGCTAAATCAGAGCTTTTTTTAATATTCTTTATGTTCTTAAAATTTTTAATACTCGTAATATTCCTAAGGTTTTCAATATTCTCAACATAGAATAAGCTAAGAAATTAGAAAATATTAAATTACAACGGCACGACGAACACTTTCCGTCAAATCTTGTGGCAACAAGCGCCTAAAAGTCTTTTCATAGGAATCAAAGTTATTTATCAACTTATAACTTTGCGCCTCAGCTTGTGGGACAATAATTTTTTTAGCTTGCAAAAATGCCGATAAGCGCTGAAATTCCTTTATATCTGAGGTTTTGTAAGAGAAACCCCCATTCAACAAAGAATAACGGTCCAGAAGCTTTTTAGATATTTGCAAAACTTCTGTGATAGTTGAAAGCGGATTATCCCTATTTTGCGCAAGGCAAAGAATGACAATTGCATAGCATTCTAATTGTTCAGAAATTTGCCTGCCTAAAATATTAATAACTGAATATTCTTTTGATTCAATTTTTGGCCTAAACAAACGATTATCACCTACTTCAAAACAAAGCAAATTGAGCTCGACAAATCTATCAATCAATTCTAGTAGCAAGTCCTTGAATTTTTCTTCTGACCAAGGCAAGAAAAAATCTTCTTGTAAAAATTGATAGACAAGCAATATTTTCTGAACCAACTTACTTTTCTCAAAAGAGTCATTGTGAGAAAAAAAGCTCGCCAATAGCGCGCCTGGAGTTAGGGCGTGAACTATATTGTTTTTATAGTAGTTCACTGAAACCGCATCGGACTCTTCGATAAAGATGACATCGCCACCTGCGTGCTGCATTTTTTTAATTCGAGAAAATTTAATTGTATTTTCAATTATTTGTTTTGTAGACATGTCTGGCAATGCTATTGAGCTTTTTTGACTTACAATCTTGAGTGTTTGCAGCAGACTATCAAGAACAAAAATGGCATCTTCTTCGCCTATAGCTCGATGTGGCAGAGATAAAACTACCGAAGCAAGCAGTGCTACAGGACTCACAACCGTCGCATTATTTACTCCTTCAAGACAGCGGTCAGCTAATTGATTAACAACCGGGGTCATCCAAACAGGCTTAGTTAAATGCTCATCTATTGATTGACGCCAATCTGGTTTTGTACGATCAAAATAATCTTCTAAAGAAATGGGATCACCAAATTTTATATATGCTTTTCCATAGTTTATTTTAAAAATACGCCAAGCTTGTAAAAGCTGGGAAAAATTCTCTTTCGCTTTTTTTTCACCTGAAAGCTCTTTTTTATAAGACTCCTCCTCTATGACTTTGTCGTAAGTCAAGGCGACGGGAACAAGAATGGTCGGTTTAGGATTGCGTAAATAGCTGTGCACCACCATTGCTAACATTCCTGTTTTTGGTGGAAGCATTCTCCCAGAACGACTGCGCCCGCCCTCCATGAAGAAGGCAAGCGGATGACCACGAAAAAGCAAAAAATGCATGTATTCATTAAAAATTGTTGAGTACAAACGATTTCCACCAAATTTTCGACGTAGAAAAAAAGCGCCAGCTCGACGCAAAATAGCACCGACCGGAAAAAAATTAAGATTATCTCCGCCTCCAATATGCGGACTCATCAAGCCATAAAAATGGATAAAAAATCCTATTAACATATAATCCAAATGGCTTCTGTGGCAGGGCAAATAAACGATTTGTGCCTTTTCGGCTGCATTTACGAGTACGTCTTTGTTTTGAATTTCGACACCGCTATACAACTTGCTAAATAAGCGTGGCAGAATTATTTCGAAAAATCTAACGTAGGCCGACGAAGGTTCTGCCGAGATTTCCCAGATCATTTTAGCTGCAATAGCTTGAGTTTTTTCGATAGTTTGGCCATTTTTTTCCGCTGACTCACGAATAGCTTCTTTAACTAAAGGGGATTTCAAAACCCACTTAGATGCTATATCTCTACTGTAAAGCTGTGGTCCAAGTAATATATTCCGCGATTGACGAAAGTGGATGCGGCATATACGGCGTAATTTTCTAGCACAATCTTCCGCACTTAATTGCGGGCGACACATAGATGCCAAAGTTATAGACCTACCTAAACGAACTTGAATTCGCCTCGACTGAAATAAAATCGTGAAAAATCTTTGAATCAACCCGCCATTTTCACTGTCAAAGAATAATAATTTAAAAGCCGACTCTTCTTTTCCAGGGTTTCTCCCCCAAAAAATATTAACCGGCACTATATTAAAATTGATGCTGGCTTTTCCTTTATTCTTAGCAAAAAAATCCTGGAGCACTCGCGGCGGGTTCACAGACTTCGGTACTGTGCGATAAAGCCCTCTGCGATAGAAATACAAATAACAGGCTTCTTGCGCTCTAAGATAAGTATGGGGTTTGAAAATTGGCTTTACCAAGCCTTTTATAGTGCAAACATAGTGCAGCACCAATAAGTCGAAAAATGAATGATAATTAATTACGTAGCAAACAGGCAGAGCATCGGACAGCTCGAGGTCCTTTTGAATATCATCGTGATGTATATTAACTCTTAAAAAAAAACCCGCGATGCGCGCTAACTGACTTATTATTTTATATTTAACCTTTGCCACAGCTCTAGGTTCTGAAGTATTTATTTCTGATATTTCAAGATTATTTGTAACCAAGCTTTACACCCCTAACTCTATATTATCAATTAGGCGAGTTGAACCAGTTTGCACCGCCAATAAAATAACTGCTGGTTTATCTATTTTTTCAGGAAAAGATTCGAGTTTCTCACGATCAAAAAGCTCAATGTATTCTTTTTGCAACAAAGGCGATTTCGCAATTTCTTGAGCAACGACTTGTTTTAATTTTTCTGAGTCTCTTTCTCCGGCATTAAATAGAACCAAAGCATGCTGCAAAGCCCGATAAACTGCTGCACTCTGCTTACGTTGCGGCAAATCCAAATAGACATTGCGGCTACTCATTGCCAATCCATCAGGCTCACGAACAATTGGACAAGCCTCGACACTCACATCCAGATTTAGATCATCCACTAAACGATTTATCAAAAATAGTTGTTGATAGTCTTTTTGCCCGAAATAAGCTTTGTCCGGTCGTATGATATTAAAAAGCTTTAGAACAACCGTTAAGACACCCCGAAAATGACCCGGTCGAGTCCGCCCACACAGAATCGAAGATTTTGTTGCGTTTTCCACGAAGGTCGAGTGTCCGCTAGCATACATAATCTCTGTCGTGGGTATAAACAGATGCCCCACGCCGGCTTTTGTCAGCAGATCAATATCTTTTTCTAGAATACGTGGGTATTTTTCGAAATCTTCGTTGGGGCCAAATTGAGTTGGATTTACAAATATTGAACAAAGGACTTCGTCATTTTCTGATTTTGCTTTTTCCAGAAGCGACAAGTGCCCTTGATGCAAAGCGCCCATTGTTGGCACGAACCCAAGCTTGGAGCCTTGCTTTAGGCTCTTTCTAAAGGCCCTTATCTCATCTACACTGATATATGTACGCAAACAAATTCTCCGCCCTTAATGATGGGACTGCTGCGGTTTTGGAGCCGTGACAGGGCATCATTAAATCACGAAAAACTGTTGTTTTAAATAGCTTTTTAGCGAACGGATAGACGACTCAAAGCTCTTCTTGTTTTGTTAGGGCTACGGATAAAGGTAAGGAGATCTTGACCACCCTCTTGGCAATCCCGCCCATCCCTGGGCTGCACAAACATCTTCTCCTGAATAGAACACTCTCAGCTCTACCCTCTATGACCGAGCCTTAGACTTAACAAGTAAGCCTTTAATGCTAGTCGGCAATTCAAATTCCTAGTTTAGCGGGTAAGAAAAAACTGCTCTTGTTTGAATCAAAAAATATTGTCTTTTTTTGAACTAAATTATGGGACTTAAAAAATATTACCCGCGTTTGAATTTAAGCAGAGTCAATTTTATAATTTTTGATCTTCATGGCGAAACTGCAAACGACGTTTTTGCTTGTAAGTTGCCAAAGTTCCGAGAGGATTCTTATTAAAATTAATTTCAACTTGGCTTGCATCATCGATCAAAAGTTCGCAAATTTTATTGAATTTTATCGAATAAGAACCGGGTAAAAAATCTGACTGTTGAGCAGCCTGACCATCGCAGGTTTGAGTGATCTTTACAGCCTTTTTTACTTTGATATCTAGCTGTGAAAAGGCAAGAAGAGCTGCTTGAGGCTCTTTTGAACTTTGAATTGCTTCGCTATTTTTTAACTCTGTCGATCCGTCTATTTTTGTCACAATTTTTTGGCTATCTTTAACTTTAGCCACATTTTTCGCATTTACAGCTTTTCTTGGTTTTTCAAGCACCTGGGCCTGCTTTTCACGGGTATCTAATTTATTCTGGGAACTAAAATAAGTGCTGGCTCCAGCAATAATAAAAACACCTAACACTAGCCAAGAAGCCGATTTTAAAGACAGGAATGACTTAAAATATGTTCTTATAGCTTCACTTTTGCGCGAAGTGGAGATTTTTTTCATCAAGGCGCTGTCTGAAGCTGGGGCACAAGCATTTTGGAACTGCTTTAAAAGATCTAAAATAGGCAGCGGCGATGCTGCGCATTCGCGGCAAACATTTTCGATAAATCCCCTAATAAAAGCTGGCTCTGGCCAAATCTCATAGTTTCCAGATTCGATGGCATTAAGAATCGGTAAATTAATACGCGTTTTTTGACTCACAGCTTCAATAGACAAACCCGCGGACATTCGGGTCTTCTTTAGCTGTTCACCTAGCTCTAGTGCCAAAATTCTGATCTGATCGTTTTGCATTTTTTTCGCTTATTAATTCATAAGGTGTTAGAATCTTTACTGTATTCTAAGGGCGACCCCAGGTTCATGCAAAATCTAGCACTTCTAGCCCTACGCGTCAGATTTAGATACAATGAAACCAGAGCTAATTCACTCAACTTACTTCCAATCAAACTCATAGCAGCATCGAGATATTTTTTCTAGATCTTTAAATTGAGGAGACGATTTTGATAAGAAATAAATTTAATTTTTTAATTTTAGGAATTTTTGCTCTCTTAATGAACTGTGCAACATTTAAGAGTGGAGATCAAAATCAAGAACAAAAAGCCGCCAGTATTCTCAGCACCCAAAAAGCGCTTATCTACAACTACTTAAATAACTCTGAGACTCATCGAGCATTTCAAGAGATCATAAGCTTGCGCCGTCAATATCCGAAAGATCCTGAATTACTTAACTTTTATGGCCTAGCTCTCCTCGCACGCAAAGAACCTCTCGAAGCTGTAAAAGCATTTCAGGAATCCTATTCCTTAAAGCCAAATATCGGGGTAGCGCTTAATTTAAGTTCTGCTTATATGGAAATCGGAAAAACCAACGCGGCTAAAAAGATTCTTCTAGGAATTACAAAAAAACGAAGTGAATTTGATCTTTATGCTTTTCCGGAGCGGGTCTATCACAATCTCGCGCTTTGTTATACTCGAGAAAAGAAGTCTAAATTAGCGGAAAAAAATTACAAAAAAGCTTTAGATCTCAATCCAGGTTCTTATATGTCACTTATGGGCTTAGGTGATCACTATGCAAGGCTGGGGCGGCAGCGCGATGCGCTGACTCAATATCAAAAAGCAAAATTAGCCTGTCAGAATTGTTTTGAAGCTACGCAACTCCTAAGCCAAACCTATTTAAACATAGGTAGCAAAAATTTGGCCTCACGCGCCGTCGAAGAATTTTTACAACGAAATGACACAACTGATATGGACCGCAAGCGCGCAATTAAGATGCAGCGCAATCTCCAAACAAGGCGAAATTAAATTACAAAGAACTTTATTGGCAGCTCTCGGAATTTGCCTTATCCTTAAGTTTTAACGGGAGAGTCTTGTGTTTTATATTCGTAATATATTTTTGCTCGAAATTGTTGCAGCACTCACTTTAGATTTTTTTATATCTTCTCATTTTAAGAGTTCCGAGCTCTACGCAGAACCCGAAAATTCGCCAGAACAAAATATAAGCGAAGATATAAGTAGCCGCTATAAAGCGCTCGAATCTTTTGCCCAGGGGCTTTTTTTCCTCGAAAATATGTATGTCGAACCTGATAAAGTTAAGCAAGATGATCTCGTCAATAACGCATTGCGCGGTATAGTCGAGCAGCTAGATCCTCATACAGTTCTTTTGACAAAAAAAGACTTTGAACAATTGACGATGGGAACCCACGGTCAGTTTGGCGGTGTGGGTATTATCGTTTCACAAGAAGAAGAGGGACTCGTTATAGTCTCTCCGATAGAAAATACTCCGGCGTTTAAAGCTGGAATACAATCGGGTGATCAAATTATAGCTATTGACGGCGAAGCTGTCGCAAGCATGCCAAGCGGCAAAGCTGTTGACATGATGCGAGGAAAACCAGGCAGCTTTTTGAAGTTACAAATAAAGAGAAAAAGCCAAGAAAGCCTGCTAAATTTCAATTTAAAAAGAGAAATAGTTAAAGTCGAATCAGTCCGCGCCTACGATCTCACGCAGGAGATACACTATGTGCGCATTGCAAGCTTCCAAGAAAACACACATCAAGATATCAGCAATTATTTACAGAAACTTTCAAAAGAAAAGATCCCTTCAGGTCTGATTCTAGACTTACGCGATAACCCAGGAGGTCTTCTCGATCAAGCAGTCAAGATTTCTGATTTGTTTATTGAATCGGGAATAATCGTTTCTACTGTGGGCCGAGACCCCAAAAAAATCGAGCGTGAATTCGCAACAAAAGCTGGAACCTATTCAGACTTTCCAATTGTTGTATTAGTGAATCAAGGCTCTGCAAGTGCATCTGAAATTGTAGCTGGCGCATTGCAAGATCACAACCGAGCTGTCATCATGGGCGAAAAAACTTTTGGTAAAGGATCCGTACAAACACTTGTCTCTTTACCAAACGGATCCGGTTTAAAACTTACTATTGCTCGTTATTATACGCCGAATGATCGATCAATTCAGGCCAAGGGGATAGTTCCAGATATTTTATTAGCACAAAAAAGCCTAACAGCAGCTCCGGTGAAGCCGGCAGATGATCAAAACAGACAAATTAATAGTGAAGCAGATTTAAAGGGACACATAGAAGCAAAAGATCTGAGTGATTTTGCTAATCAAAATGGACGCCTAGAACAGACGGTTGAAGCTTGGCCAGCTGAAATGCGGCAGGATTTGCAGTTGCGGACTGCCTTTTCTTATATTAAGAGTTGGAATATTTTTGAGAAGAAGACAAAGAAAAAATCGTAATTTTTTTTCTTATACTAGCTACATGATACTCACATATTTTAAACGACTTTCATTTAGGAAGCATAAAGGCTAGGGAGGCGGCGGCCATGAGTGCCAGAGGACCGCTCAATTTTTATGCCGTCCATGGCAAAATTTTCGCTACGGGTTCGGGCTCCTGCCCTCACCAGTTCCTCTGGCACTCATGGCCGCCGCCTCCCTAGCCTTCATGCTTCCTGTTGGATTTCCTTTTATGAAAATCTGTAGGTAAGCACCGATGTGAAGTAACTTGTCCAAGTTCAAAGTCTCGGAAGTCCGCCTAGATGCATACTTTAGAAAATACGACAAAGCGTGCCTCACTTCCATCCTGATAAGCTCATAACGGACGCCTAGAACAACACATAAACATGCACGCAGAACTGAAATTCACATAAGTATTTAGCCTAGGGAATTTTCTATACTGCCAGAGGAACTGGTGAGGGCTGGAGCCCGAACCCGTAGCGAAAATTTTGCCACGGACGGCATAAAAATTGAGCGGTCCTCTGGCAGTATAGAAAATTCCCTAGACTAAATACTTAAATGGAAATCATCAAAATGGGTGTACTGATTATTTTAAGGCAGCTTCTAGGAGCTTTTAGCAATCCGTTCACGAATTACCGACGTAATATGATCAACTTCAAAGGGCTTTCCAATAAAATCATCGCAACCCGCCTCAAATCCACGTTCAATATCTTCACGAGATTTGCGGCCGGAGATTAAAATTAATGGAACGTTTTTAAGACTGTGGTGACTCTTGATGAGCTGGCAGAGCTCGATTCCGTCGACCCAGGGTAAGTTAACGTCTAATAAAATCAGATCTAAGCGTCGTGCTTCAATGATTTTTGATAATTCGAGGCCATCTTTAGCTAAAGCTATTTCATAGCCTTCCGCTTCCAAAATACGCTTGATTGCATTGCGCATTATTTCGTCATCATCTACAACCAAGACTGTGGGACTTTCGCTGCTGGTTTTTAAAAGGCGAAATTCTTCCAGACTCACGATTTTGCGCGCAGCTATTTTCTGTTTTTTTATGGATTCTATCTGTTTTCTGAGGTTTTTATGACTCTTCATAGCCCCGATATTTTCCGACGTCGCCACACAGCAGGCTCACGTCCTAAGGTGTTAACAAAAAACAGTTCAAGAAATACTTATGATCAAGATCGGTTCTAGCTGAAAAAGCTTGACGGCCTTAATGCTAAGTTTTTGTTATTTTTAATTAATTTTGTTTAATAAGGCCCCTAAGGAGGCACATGTTTCACGTAACTTGGGAAAGAAATAAATCAGCTCAGAATATAACTAACCGGTATCTTTTCACTTTGAGCGATCTCGCTTTGCAAAAACGAGATGTTGAGGATGAGCGCTTCGAATCTCAAAAAGTCTTAGAGGAACTAGCGTCTCTCATTGGGTGGTCCGCTAAGGTGTGGGAGATTTTATCTTTTGCTTTTTCTAAAAGATTAACCCGCAGCCAAACTTGGGATTTAAACGAAATCCCTTCAGAGCAACGTTTTGACTTTTATTGCGCTGCAGAAATTTATAAACGCGGAGTTTCATGTTTACCTCCAACTGATCAGCCGATCTTCAAAGACCAAATTCATTCTAAAGGCTCTTATAAAATTGATGTGATAGCTCAGCCAAATCATGAAGCAAATTTTGATATTGTCGACTCTTTTGTTTTCTCACTATGGAATAGCAGTTTTCCTTTTTTAGATAAAAAAATAGCCATCAAGTGCGAAGAAAAACAAAAAAGTCTCAGCTCTGTCTTAGAAATATTAAGAAAGTGGAAAGATGAGGGAAAGCCTTCTAAGTGGCGAATTATTGGGGGGGGACTGCTTTTAGACTTAGCGCAGTTTGCTGCAAGCCTTGTCGGCTGCGAAACCTTTTTATACCCTACGACATTACTGGCTATAGTAGATGCAAGTATAGGCGGAAAGTGTGGTGTAAATCTTAAAAACCACGGGAAAAATCAAATCGGCCGAATTTATTTTCCCGCAAAAGTAGTCATTTGGCCAAACTGGCTAAATAGTTTACCCGCTAGAGAATTGCTCTCAGGTGTCGGTGAATGCCTAAAGCATGCAATGATTGTTGGCGATCGAAATTTATTTCGCGAAGTTGTTACCGCAAGTTCTATCGGTCGAGAAAAAGATGCAAATTCTTTTAGAGACTTATTAACTAATTTAATAAATATCAAAGCTGATATATGTCAAAAAGATCCATTCGAAATGAATGTGCGCAATTATTTAAATCTTGGTCACACCCTTGCGCATGCTTTAGAAGCCGAGGCCCTCGAAAGAGGTCATACCTTAGCTCATGGTCAAGCCGTGGCGTTTGGCTTGCAATTCAGTCTACTACTTGCAAAAAATCTTGCAGAAATCAAGAAAGAAGAATTCGACTTTTATTGGCAAGGCATCTTAAATGCAAAAATAGTCGGGCATCCATCTGCAACACTCGCTTTGTCGAAAGAAGAGCTGCTCAGCCATTCCTTCTTTGAAAGGCTGATGAAATTCATCTTACAAGACAAGAAGAACCTCAGCCCACAACAGACTTTGCAATGGATAATCCCTTGTACAAAAAATCCATCTTCACTTTATGCAGTAAAACAGGTAACTGTTGATGAGCACTACATTAAAAAAATTTGGTTCGATGAATATGCTCCCCTCTTGTCGAAAAATTATTTGTTATAATTACTTCATATTTAGGATTCATTGATGCAACAATTACAAAAAATCGCAGAAAATATTTGGGTAGCAGAGCAAGATCTTGTACTCGCTGGCATCAATATGGGCGCACGTATGACCATAGTTAGACTAAGCAATGGCAACATCTGGATAAACTCGCCGATTCGTATTAGCGGAACACTTCTTAAGTCTCAAATCGAAGAATTGGGAAACGTCAAATACATTGTTGCACCTAATAATTTTCATAGTGCATTTTTAAGTGACTGCTCAAAAAATTTTCCTGAGGCAGAGGTTTGGGCAACTGCTTCGGTGCAAAAAAAACGCAATCGTATAAATTTTTCTGGAACACTAAATGGAAGCGGAACCTATCCATGGAACGAAGAAATCTTAACCTGCGGCATAGAAGGCATGCCTTGGTTTCAAGAACACGTTTTTTTTCACCGGAGCTCTAACACTTTGATATTGACCGACATGCTTTTTAATCATCAAGGGCGACAGCATTTGTGGGAAAGGATTTTTTGCAAAATCAACTGTTGCGGCAGCGCTCATCGTCCGACGCGGATTTTTAGGAGTTTTATCTTCAATAGTAAGAAATTTGCAAAATCATTACTTCCCCTCTTTACTTTAGAGAAAATTGACCATATCATAATCGCTCACGGTGAACTTATTCACTCCGACTGCGTAATGGTTTTTAAAAATGCTTTTGAATCCTAATAAAATCTAGCCTCTATCTCAAATTTTGATTTCAGCCAGGGTTTTGCTTCTTGGAAATCGGAATCTGTCGTGTTACTCAAGCTCTGCTTGAGTGAATTTTATCTTTAATAAATTTTTTTGAATAATTTCATGAGGTTATCTTTGATAGACGCTTTGCGCCGCATTTATAGAATTGCACTTTTCGGACATGTATCGCCGACTGTACATCTTGGCAGTCAGCGCATTCTGTCTGCAAATGATATGCCCTTGCCGCACCATAAATTTACGCCACAGACTGCAATAGAGCGCATTAAAGAGCTGTCGATTGGCGATGGAAGAGCAATGTTATTCGGCTTAATAAAATCGCTGCGCAAAGAAATCGTAGTAATGCTTCTGGTTCTCAGCATTGCTACCTTTGCCAATTTAATTTCCCCCTTACTTATTCATCGGCTTATTAGTTTTGTTGAAAATACAAATACAAGTTCTCTTTACTATGGATTTTCCTTAGCACTGTTGCTGAGTCTAAGTAGTATGGCGTATGCCACCTTGTTGCAGCATTACTATTATTGGGTACTTGGTAATATGCAGTTTATTATCACCGGCCTTAACCATCAAATTTATCTAAAAACTTTAAAAATCAGTCGCTATTCACGGCAAAAAAGAGCAACGGGCGATGTGGTGAATCTGATGGGTACCGATTCTGAAGCTGTGGCGGAATTTATTTTTGCTGCAAGTGATTTG
>JAGOVF010000055.1 GCA_018060885.1 Oligoflexales bacterium
ACTTTGACCTTTATGCTGACGCTGATGACAGCAAGTTGCTCTATTATGTCCCTCGTCGTGGTGGAATAGCTATACAAGCACCTGAATCAGATAATCCTATTCCGCGTTTTTCAGTATTTGCGCGCATGCCTTCCAGTGGTTTTTATGAGAATGAAGAATTGGCTTATCTGGGCGGTTCCTGGTCTACAACATCAAATCTTGGTGCGCTATCTTTGCTTATCAGTGAAGCGGCAAAACAGGGTTTGCAAGTCGTGGCAGTTCCTGTTGCGCGTGCCAAGACTAAAATCCTGGCTACAGGTTATGAAACGTCAGATGGTCGCATTGACTTGCAATGTACAAAGGATGAATTCATTCTCACAAATTCTCAAGGTAAAACCTATAAAAGAGTTGTTCCAAAATGCAGCACTAAATCAGATCCAAACAGCGACTATGACATTGATACCAATGTCATGTATAAGTTCACCAGTTTGCCAGCAACAGGAGGTTTGGTATCACAGGACATTCCTTTCCAGGCGGTGACCACACCAAATTGGAGCAACCAACTTCGTGGATTGATGACGAATGGCGGGCAATGGGATGCCATTTTAACTGGAAAAATCGAGTGGGACCTGACTGCCAGCAACTTGACCCGTCAGGCGCGGTTTTTTATCAATTGGAGTCAAACCTTTGAGCAAGCAAGTGCGTTTGCGGCTTATCACAACTATGCTTGCGTTGATATTGAAGTTAAAGCGTTCTTCCAAAAGCTTTCGCAATGCAAAAGCGAAGACCAGTGTGGTGTGCGTATGGAGTTTATGCAAGATGACGGTAGTTGGGCTGCTAAAGCGCCAAATGACGCAGACTTTATCAATGCAGTAAACAAACTTCAAACTGAGCTACAGGACGAACTTTTTAATGAAGTGCAAAAACGTTCCGAGTCGCAATTAGGTAAAGTTAGTGACCGTGCTACAGCAGTCTTCACTATGCGTGCCAACTATGAAAAGATCATGTTCGACCGAAATGAAGTTCGCTATTTCAATTACAACAAAGGTCCCGAAACCATCAATGCCTCAACGACGCTGAATATTTCTTGCCTCAAAGGCGGGTTTGAAGACGGCAAAGTCAGCTGGGATGTAGGTAATCAAGGTTGTATGAGTTTGCTAGGGCGCTAATATCGTAGTAGTAATTAACGATCGTTGAAAGCTGGTGACATGGTACAACTTTTTCAGTAAATCTTGTCACCAGCACTTTGTAATGAGGGAATTTCATGCAATTAGCATCAATACATACGATCCTGCTATTCTTCGGCATAGTATCGTTTAGAGTACACGCCGAAAGTCTCGCTGAGATTGATTTTAGTCACCTTGATTATACACAGATGATAGAAGAAGGTTCGATAGTGTTTGTTCCTAAGACAATCGCAGAATTTCAAAGTGCAGATGAATTAAAAAACGGACCAGTGTTTTATAAGCAGTATATTCAGGAGGCGACGAAACCTTCTAAGTCTGGTGGAGCATTAGGCGTCAATGTTATTCGGGTGTCGCTGGTGCCGAAAGCACGAAGGGATGGTTCATACGAGCAGTTTGTTAAAAAACACAAGGTGAATGATGCGCAAATGACTTGGTTTGCTGCAAAAGACAGCGCTTGTGCTCCTAGTCAGGCGATCAATGATTTACTCGGTTTTATGGACAAGTACAAACCCGTGGTTGTTGCTGGTGCTTATCCTGCTCTTTGTACACTGGTCATTCGCTACTTTGATGAAAACAGTGAGCAAGTTTTGAATCTGGTCAACAACAACGCTGTAATCAAGCTTGCCTATTCAATTCCACTCTGCGCGTCATCAAGTCCGGTTCTTGATACGCCTGAATTTTTCAGTGACTTGGAAAACGAAGGCGTGTTGAAAAGGAGCAATGATGCAGAAATGCCGTTGCAGGGTTCAGCATGGGACACTTTGTATCAATCTGTGAAATTGTCGATTAAAAACCCAGAAAAATATGCAGATTTGGAGCCAAAAGACCTATGGAACTCCATCAGAGGCACCTTAACATGGGATTTTGATAACGACAAAGTGAGAGTCAAGAGAAGTCGTGCGATTTTCCCTGTTGTTTCTTGCGCAGCGCAGCCAGTTAAACTTCAATTTTAATTACAGATTGGTGCACCAATGATAAGCTTTAAAAACACCTGCAAACTAGCTTTTACTTTTATATCAATCACCATGAGCGTTTTACTTGTGGGAAGCTGTCAGGATGGAAATTCTAGCGATAATGGCGCACCAATCGTCGATGACCAAAAAGAAGCGCAAAATTGTCAAGCAGATCAATCAAACTGTACTCCATCACTGCAGTTGGCAGCAATGCAAAATATCCGCTCTTGCATGAAGAGCCATAGCTTAGAGAACAAGATAGATGCCTTCGAGTTGGTTAGGTCTTTTGATGACTGCCAGGCTCAGAATAAATCAAACCTTGCTTTCGCTGCAGTCATGGCAGGATTTGCCAGGATTACTGAAGATGGTGCATTTATTCTCGGTGATACGAAGCAATCAAAATAGTGATTCATTCTTAATTAGCTGCAGTCGCATATTAATAGTGTTTTTATGCATATTGATTTTGGCGGCAGTCTCTGCGGCCGCGGACTCAAACGCGGCAGAGCGTCAAGATGCTTTATTGGCAGAATGCAAAGGATGTCATGCTACTACGCGCAATATTCCTAATAACGGCTTCTTTAAGATCAGTTTGGGTAAGTGGACGGATCAGCAATGTTATGGTTGCCATGCTGAAATAAATGACGTCGCTTTGAAGCGCGCAGCGGGAGAAAATGATCCGCGCTATTTTGCCATTCCTCTTGACGAGACAAAGCTACATTCACTCGTGAAATCTCCTTTATCCTATATGTGGGCACCGGTATTGCCTGCTGCTGACAATAGTGACTCCCAGTATGCAAAATACTCAACGCGCAGTCTGCTGTTGTATTTGCGTCGACCGTTTAATGTGCGGGGTGCGCTAACTGCTCGACCTCCGCAAATGCCAGCATTTACAACAGCGTCAGATGCAGAGCTAGTGTCGGTGATGAAAGGTCTTGGTTTATCTCTTTCAAACGAAGGGGGCGCCACTTCAATTCAATCCAGCATTGGCGAAAGTATCTGGGTTAAACATTGCAGCAATTGTCATAGTCATCCGGCTTCTGAAGTCATGCCCAATCGCCGTGGCTTGAGTCTTTTTTCGGAAAGATGGTTATTTGCCTATGCAAACGGAAAAGTTGCCAGTCAGCAACGCACTATGCCCGTTGTTATATTATCGGCTGCAGAAGCGCAGCATTTATCATTCTACCTAAAGTCTGAGCTGATGCAGGATTACGAGCAGTTGGATCGACAATACCGAAATGTAAATGTGCGAAAACAAACTGCCCTTGCAGAAACAATCGACGGTGGATTTGTGCAGTATCTTTTTAATGGCTTTTTTAAGGATGGTGACTGTGTCCATTGCCATAGCGGACAGAATCGTATGCGCGCAAAATTTGAAGCATCGGCTATTGGATTAGAAATCTACACCCGTCAGGGCAAAGTTTCTGAGCTTGTTGAACGATTGAAGAATAGGGCACTTGAAGTCAAATACGGGATAGGGGGCCGACTTCCGGGAATGCCGCAGTCTAATGATGCGATAAATCCTAATATTATTGATAAGATAGAATTATGGAGATGGTCTGGCTGCCCAGATCAAGCGGGTCAAAAACTCTGTCCGTCCAGTTAAAAAACTTTACTCTGAATCGCTGTGATCAAATAAACAACCTACTATAAAATTTATCAATTGACCCCTACCGCCGCAATATCTATGATTCACTTTCTAAGAAATCTATATGACATGTAGCGAATAAGTGCATTGGAAATTAGGGTAAATTAATGGCTGAACAACAAGTATTAAAAGACCTTCAGGAAGTATTTGATTCCTGGAAGGCTGGAAATAGTAATCGATCGTTTGCTTATCTATCACGTCGCAGCGGTGTTGATTATAGCATCGTGAGACGCACCCTGCAGGGTGAGGTGCAATGTACTTATTCAAACGTTGCGCCTATGGTCGACGTTTTGTTGGATGTCGCTTCATCTATAGCCTTTTTAGAAAAGAACTTCCCCGCGGAAGGCAAGTACCTCAGGAAAGCCATTCAGCAGCAAGTCAAACAACCAAATGACTTCGGTAATACCAAGTTCTTCGAAAAGGACGTGGCAAACGTCATGTCTAACCCACTTTA
Organism: Oligoflexales bacterium; assembly: GCA_018060885.1. Taxonomy (GTDB): domain Bacteria; phylum Bdellovibrionota_B; class Oligoflexia; order Oligoflexales; family JAGOVF01; genus JAGOVF01. The sequence continues at coordinate 4,219 of JAGOVF010000055.1, forward strand.
TTTTCCAGTGCTGGCTATTTTGGCTACAGCAAGCGAGACTGAGGGTGTTTCCAAGGAATATTTGATCAAGTGTCTCGGTGAATCCTCGGTTTCAAACTTGAATGAGTTGATCCAGTATGACCTAGTTGAGGAAGTTAAAGCTGAAAACTACAAACTGAAATACAAGCTGGTGCAATATGGCCCCCAAAACGCCAAGTTGGCATTGCAGCTTATTTCGCTGGCAAGTCAACTAATGGCAAGCAATCCAAAGGCTTTTGGTAGCTTGTATTTTGACTCGATTAACGAAGCGGCACTCAAAAGCGCATTTATGAAAATGAAACGCGTCGAAGAAGAAATTATCGAAGATCTGAGCACGGCAGAATCCCGCGGCAATATTCCGGTTAATTTTGGATTTATGTTTGGCCGAGTCGGTATCGTTCCCAACCAAACTGATTCAGCAAGAAATTGAGGAAATGAACGTCATGAAAAAATATCCAAAACACTTTTTAATACTTGTTCTACTGCTCAACGGACTCATTGCCCTCGCTGATAACATTACGGTAGGCGGTGGTAGCCCATTAATGCTGTTGGAAGATCTGCAAAATCCAAACAAGCGCATGTTCGTCGTAGATGACAACATGTTCATTGGCATTATCGGTTTGGTTGGTAATCAGCAACATGAATTCATCAAGGAGACTAACTTGGATTTGCAGGGCTTGATGATCAAAGATGGCAATTCCTATGTTTCTGCTTTCCGCTATCAAGATGGCGCTGAGGTTTATTTTGTGAATAAGTCAGCTTATGAGCAGTTAAAGAAGCAAATGACCATTGATGAACTCGTCAAACAATTGGATGAGAAGTCGGTGGCGGTTACGCTCAAGCCATAAAGTTGAAAATGGCTTGAAAGAAGCTTGATAATTGCTGTATGAAAAGCGATTTGTTAGAAAGGTTAATTTCTCTCTGCAATATTTTCTTCTCTTCAATAAAAGATTTTTGCTTGCAGAGTTTTTTCAAATCCCGACCAAGCAAAGCAGCACTTGCTTTTTCCAAAGTAAATGTTGGGATCTCTAGCAAATCTTGATCCTGTTCGTAAATTCGGTGCATTTGACCGGCCTCGATATACTTGTTCAGAATTGAGTTCATATCAAATACATCGCGGCTTCGCTCATTTGGCCTGTCATTCCATGAAATGCATTTCATAAGGTATAATCCAGCTAATTTAGCGATTTTAATTTCTCGGTCGCTATTTGGAATTGTTAGCTTACGTGAGGATTGGTGCGCTTCGTCAAAACCAACTGTGCTCACGACCTGCCCGTCATCGGTCCAAGTGATTTGACCACCAGGACTTTCAACTCCACCAAAAGGCACTAAATCTATAATTAAAGAATCAAATTTGTAACGAAGGCTGACATTAAAAAGCATTCACAATTATTTTCCGTAGTCACGCGAGAAATAGTTTTGAGCGCTTCTTCGAGTTCGCTATTTAAGATCATTCTGCACAAAAATATCGCTTTGGTGGTCTTGTTGCGTATAAGAGTTTCGGCATAAACGGTGGGAAATTTGGCGGGGGTGACACTTTAATAGCCGGTGGATTTGCCCGAATCTATGACAAGCTCAATGTCGCAAAATACCATTTTGATAGTTATTATGATTTCGCATTAATTCCGATTTCGAGCGGTAGTTTTGGCATCAATGATAAACAGCGAGCAGTCGAATCATCCCTTGGCTGGGAATTCAAATATGGTGCCATGCTAGAGAACAGTCAGAACCTCGCAATTAACTGGGGTGCAGAGCTTAATCTAAAAAGTTATACTTATACTCTTGAAAAAGTCGCAGAACTTAGCTACACGAATTTTGGTATAGCCCTGCTAATGGACTACCGTTTTTAAAAATCTTATAGCGGACTTAAAAAAATATAGTTCTTATTTTAATAGATTTTTAAATTTCTCTGTCATAAGCGGCACAACTTTAAACAAGTCTGCAACAATTCCATAATCTGCCACTGAAAAGATAGGTGCATCTGGATCGGTATTAACAGCAACTATGACTTTAGAAGTTCGCATTCCGGCCATATGCTGAATCGAACCACTAATACCACATGCTATGTATAGATTAGGATTTACTGTCTTTCCAGTTTGGCCTACTTGCATATCGTGGCTTGCATAACCAGAATCGACAGCTGCGCGAGACGCGCCCACTGTAGCTCCTAATACCTCCGCACATTCAAAAAGAATTTTGAAATTTTCTGCACTCGCAAGTGATCTGCCACCAGAAATGATCACGGAAGCTTCTGTTAAGTCTGGCTTACTGTTTGCACCTTTGCGGATTTCTACAGTCTGCAAATTTGCATTGATAAAGGCGTTCGCAGTAATAACTTCAGCGGCTGCAGTTCCTGCATTGGGTTTTACAGCTGCCATGACATTTGGTCTTATAGTCACAAATTTGATTTTATTTCCTTGAATCTCTTGGGTCGCTAAACACTTGCCAGCGTAGAGAGGCTTTACTGTTTTTATTCCAGAACCAGCAATCTCAACAGCTATAGCATCCGTTACTAAACCGCCGTCTAATTTTGCCGCTAAACGAGGAAAAAGCTCCCGCCCCATTGGAGTCGCGCCACCAATAACGAGATCAGGTTTATAGAATTCCACAGCAGACTCGACTGCGCGGCAATATGCCATACTGTTAAATTTTGCGAGGCTTGCATCATTGCAGATATAAACTTTATCAAGACCCCAACCAGCGAGTTGGCTCGTCGCTTTGTCAACGCCACTTCCGATAATAACAGCCGCTACATCAGAAGATTTGCCTGCCATCTTATGTGCTAAAGTTAATGCTTCGTAGCTAACCGACTTTATATTTGCATCTCTCTGATCGATATATACTAATATTTTCATTTTACCCTCTGCCTGTTTTTTTTATTTATTTAGCTTCTGACTTGTTTTAAATCCAAATTTCTCAAATAAACTTCAGATAACTTTTGCTTCTTCGCGCAAAAGTTTAACAACTTTATCGACCATGACCTCAACATCTTCGCCTTTAAAGAGCTTGCCTTGCGGCTTTTCTGCCGGGTATTGATAAGAAAGCGTACGAACTTGGGTCGAAGAATTTAACTGAGAAATATCAATTCCAAAATCGCCCGGAGATTTTACATCGAAAGGCTTTTTCTTTGCTTTCATAATTCCAGGAAGCGAAGCATAGCGAGGAGTGTTTAAAGCTTTATCGGCTCCGAGTACTGCAGGCATCTTCACATCGTATACCTCTACCTGCCCACCTTCCACCGCACGTTCTACTTTCATTTTTTCGCCAGTGATTTCTAATTTATTCACCACATTTACGTGAGGCCAATCGAGCAAAGCTGCGACCATAGCCGGCATATGCATATTGTCATCATCGATACCCTGCTTTCCCGCTAGTACCAAAGACGGCCCCTCAGCTTTTACGATTGCGGCTAATATCTTAGCGATTGCCAATGAATCAAGATTTTCTAAACCGTCGCTCTTAACTAAAACAGCTCTATCTGCGCCCATAGCCAATGCTTTAATAATGCGCTCTTTGCCAGACTCTTTGCCAAATGTGCAGATGACGACTTCTTTAGACTCGTCTGTACCTTTAATCTTTAGAGCCTCTTCTATTGCAAATTCATCATAAGGATTAATAATGAATTTAAATCCTGCTTCATCAATCGTCTTATTGTCTGAGCTTAATTTTATTTTTGTCTCAGTGTCTGGTGTTTCTTTAACGAGAACTAGTATTTTCATTTGCGCATTTCCTATTTTCTTTCTTGCATCACACTACTGCCACCAAAGACTAGCAGCCTGATTTATGCTTGGCAATCCTTAAAAACTGCCACCCAACATTGGTGCTAAGAAAATGCCACTTGACTGACACAGCATTTTAAGTGGTCGGGATTTTGGGTGTTTAGACTTATTTTGGAGTTTTATGTCGATTTTAATATTGTGATAGATTGCGTAAATATTGAGCATATTTAATAAGCGTTTTTTAAGTTTGCTCGTACACCAAGTTCTCCGCGCCATGCGTTTTATACAGTCGCGTATCATTGCGATACTGTGGTTGAGACTAAACAAAGGGTCATGGCCTCCTGATTTGAGTTCGCCTTGACCAACGACGCAGCCTCTTCGGCCTTTGTATTGTTTGTAGTTTGAATAAGGAAAGTGTTGTTTGACTCTTTTGATATAAAAGTGGCTTTTATCTGAGTAGAGAGCTGCTTCGGGCTGTATCCTCGTTTTAAGCTGGGCAAAAAAATTGTTCAAAACGAGGTTTTTTTCGCTCTTATGCTCCGGATAGCGCTCAGCGGCTATTTTTGCGAGGTGCCCCTTGCCTCTGATGTTGCCTATATCTAATGCAATAATTCTGCGGGTTTTGCTTTCGACGGCAATAGGTATTGTAACCGGTTTGCATTTTGAGTGGATAAACGATTCGGCTTCATCAAACATAACTACTTTTGGTGGAATTCGACTTTTCCAATAATTATTCAATAGATTTTTAGCAAGTTTGCCGAACTTTGGAACTCGCCTATCAACAGTTGTTGGTCTAATTTTTAAAACTTCGGCACAAGCGCGTTGCGACAAACCTTTAGCCAATAAAATAAATATAGTTTCGTTTAAGTGATATTTTTTTTCCCAGCGATTAAAGGCAAAAGTTTGACTTGAGAAATTTTTGAAACAGTCGAGACACTTAAATCTCTGAACTTTCTTCTCATCATTTTTTCTGAAAAAGCCGCCATTTTTCTTAAATTGGGTAGACTGACACTTTGGACATTGCATTTATAGGCCTCCTTTTAGAAAAGAAAGTCTAGTCATGCCAGACTATTAGCTAGTCCTTAAAACGACATTTATCAGCATCAATTTTTTGGTGCAGTTTTAAATTTCTCATATGCTGTAGATAAAAATGCTGCAGAAGCCTTTCCGACTTCGAGTGAGTGCCCCAAATCCAGAAGCGCGCATTCTAACAAGCCCACCGCTCCGAGCATTTCAAAGGGATCAATAAAACCAAGGTGAGAAATTCTTACTATTCGACCCTTGAGATGATCTTGTCCTCCGGAAAAAGTTGCCGAATACTTTTCTCTCAGAACCTTTAATAATTTACTAGATTCAATATTTTTTGGTGGGCAAAAAGCCGTTAAGGTATAACAGAAATTTTTCTCTACAAACAATTCAAGCCCCATAGCTCTTATAGCTGCGCGAGTTGCTAAGGCTAATACCTTGTGGTGATTATTTATGTCCTCAATCTGAAACTCTGCTAGGTATTCTAATACTGCGTCTAATTCTTTGATCAGAGTGGTTGCACTTGTCCAGCTGGTTGATCCTTGGCTCTGAGCTTCACGCTCTTTTTGCAAGTTAAAGTAATAAGCTCCCCTTTTGCTCATTTTATTCCATGCTTTATCCGCAACACAAACAAAGGCAAGTCCAGGGGCAACACCAAATCCTTTTTGGCTAGCAGCTAAACAAACGTCAATTCCCCACTCATCCATCTTTATGTTATGTGCCAATAATGCCGAGATGGCATCGACGATAATTAACCCATTAAATAAGGGACGTAATTTTGGTAGCCATTGATCTAAGGGATGAAAAACTCCCGTCGAAGTTTCAGTTGCTTGTAAAAATATTTTTGTAATGCGAGGATTGAGTTTTAACTTTTCTAGTATTGCTTCAAAATCAGTGGTTTTTCCCCACTCAACTTTTAAACTATGAACTTTACATTGAAAGGTATTTGCTATTTGTGCCCAACGTTCACCAAATTTTCCAGCCGCTAAAACCAAAACTTCATCTTCAATATCTGTGAAATTAAGCACAGCAGCTTCCATTGCACCGGTTCCTGAACTGGTCAAAATAATCGGATGCTGCTCGCTACCAAAATAGCGCGCTAAATTCGTTTGGCAGCGCTTTATATAAGGCACAAAAGCAGGTGAGCGGTGATAAATATCCGCGGAGGCTGCGGCTAATTTAGCCCAATCCGGACTAGGAGTAGGACCTGGAGTTAATAACCTGGATTTTAAGAAGGGAGATAGTAACTGCGACATGCGAGATTAAACCTAAAATTGGGGAAAGCTATATTATAGATTTTTGACTTCCCGCAGATACTCGCACATCTGGGAGTGGGATAGCAATTCTTTTTCCAATGCGCAGCCGCCTTGAATCTAAATCTGGATTGAATGCTAATATTTTTTTAACAGTTAACTTGTATTTAACCGCAATACTACTTAAGGTCTCGCCCTTTCGAATTATATGCTCGCTCATATCGACTACAGTGATCTGACCAAGACTATCTTTGATCTCGTTAAATACTGAAACTAACTCTTCTGGCAAACGCAAAAAGAAGCCACCTTTTCGTTCCGGCGGAGTGTAGGCCTGCCTCAAACTAGGATTCCAAGAGGTCAGATCCGCATCCGAAACATTTAACTTTACCGCTAGTTCTGCTAATTTAATCGGACGTTCAACCTTCACAGATTTATGTGGAAATACTGCAACATTCTCAGCCAGGGTAAACCCATAAGAATCTAAGTTTTGATGAATATGTATAGCTGCCATAATTTTGGGTACATAATCTTTTGTTTCCCGTCTAATATACTTGCTCGCAGCAATGCGCCAGAAATCGGCCGCTCGCACCCCTCGTATCGCTTTCTGAATTTTTCCCGGGCCGGCGTTATAGGCGGCCATCGCTAAATGCCAATCGCCGAATAAATTATACAAATCTTTTAAAAAACGGCTCGCAGCCAATGTTGCCTTGTAGGGATCACGACGTTCATCGACCCAATGGTTAATGTTCAGACCGTATAATTGTGCCGTGCCTTTCATGAATTGCCACATTCCGGTTGCTCGCGCCCTACTGTATGCATGATTACTAAATCCTGACTCGATCATAGCAAGATAAAAAAGTTCTTTAGGAAGGCCTTCGGCACTTAAAATTTGCTCGGTGATCGTTCGATATTGCTGACCTCGCTCTATCCACTTTTGAAAATGCGAACGTCCACGAGTGGTAAAAAAGCGTATCCACTTCTCAACACTCTCATTATGCGTGAGGGGAAAAGATTCAACATTTAACGCTGCGCTAGCTTCGCTTGCAATTGCAGTGTCTGATTCAGATAATGAAGCAGCTTCGCTTTCCGAAGGTGACTCAGCCGGTAATGTTGTAGAATCTGAACAACTGACACGTTGAGAGAGTTGCGAGCTGTCGCTAGAGTCAGATTTACGAATGTTTTTTTGAAGATAGTCGAAATACTCAGGGTCATCACATAAAATGTCAACATAGATGTCTTTTTCCAAAGTCTCCTGCTCTTCAGTCTCTGTCGCTAAAAGATTTTGATAATCTGCCGCTTCAAGCTCCAGAGCAAGATCAGGACTGACATCTTGAGGAATAATATGTTCTAACTGAATATCTTCGCTGCTAGTTTGTTGCTCAGTTTTACTGTTTTGGGAATTTGTTTTTTGTGAACTCTGGATTTGTGCGCCAGAAATCTTGCTTGAAGCATTCATATCAGAATTTGAATCTGAACCTAAGGGTCTCTTAAAGCTGCAGCTTGAAGCTAAATAAAATACTACAATTAATAAAAGCCATTTTTTTTGACGAAGTACTGTAATTATTAGCAACCTCATTTGAAAATAATGCATTATAAGATTATAGCCTTCGAAGAAAACAAACAAGTCTTTGAGCTTATTTTATTATTATTTTAAAGAATTATAAGTGCGATTTTTAATATTTTAAAACAACTTTATAAAAGAAGGAGGAAATTAGTATATAGAATTAGTGAGAGTAAGCACTCAATTGATAATGAAAATTACCCATAACTACGAGTTGCTCTTTTCCGAAACCAGAAGGCAAGGGCGAAAAAGGCGAAGCTAATTCAATCGCCTCGACGATTGCTTTATCCAAAACTTTGTAGCCGGATGATTTCACAACTCTGATTTTTGTAGCAGTTCCATCTTGGCGGATTATAAACTCCAATCCCACCTTTCCTTGAAGCCCTCGCTGCACTGCTTCAATCGGATAATTCCAAACAAGCTCAATTGATTTACGCATTCCAGTGAAATAGCCCATATAACGAAATTCTGTTGTGTTTATATCGATGCGGTCACCAATTTTTATATCTTCGTCGATGTAGTCTTGATATCCAGCAACGACTTCATTGTTCATTTGGTCATAAGACTTGCTAAGCATTTTTTCATAATTGTTGCGCTCATTTTTCTTGATAGGATTATCTATTTCAATCCCTTTATCAGCAGTAATTGAAACACGAGGATTTATTGGTTTTACCTCATTCGTATCTTTACTAGGTGAAAGTTTTTGTTCAATCCTTTCGGACTTTTCTTGGGATTTCTGGGCCATTTCTTTTGGCACTGGTGACTGCGAAAATGGGGTTTCTAGTGGCTTTTGCACTGTCCCGGCTTGACCTGCATCTGCTGCTTTCGGCGCCGGCTTTGGAATCACTTTAGTTTGGTCTTTTGTACTGTGGTCTTCTTGCCCAAGAAAGGCGCTCTCCTTTGGCGGCAAAGTCTTTTCTAATGGCGCTTCTACGATTTGGTTTCTAATATCAGGCTCTTTAGGTGGAGCCGCTTTTTTATTTTTTGGCAGCATTTTTATAGTAATTTTTTGTCTTTTATCGTCTTTTAAGTCTAGATCCAAACCCTTTTGCATGCGGGATATTTGCTGTAATGATGAAAAGTGGAGCAATATAGATATGAGAATAGAAAAGAAGATAATCCCAGCACCGTGCCTAGGTAGACGGCTTTGTCGAGAGCGTTGAAGAATTTTATTCAACTGTTTTTTCACGGCACTCTGTGTAAGTTAAATAAACTAGTTAACTAAATAAGCCACGTAGGTGGAACCGACCACCCTTTTTATTACCACATTCTCACACCAGAAGATCCGGCTATTGAATTATTGTTCATATATCGGTAAAACTATCAAACAATGAAGAAGATACTTATGAAATTTTTAAAAAATCTTGCATCTCAATTGTCGATTTTTTTGACAGTGGCTCTAGCCTTCTCTTGTTTTCCAGCATGTAGTGAAAAAGAATTCGATCCTACGGATCCCCAAAAATCCTTTGTCGTTGCTAAAGAATACTTTGATGATGGTAATTATGAAATCGGCATACAAAAACTCAGAGAATTCAAAGCGCGCTTCCCCTACTCCCAGTATACTGCAGAGGCAGAGCTATTAATAGCGGACAGCCACTACAACTTAAGCCAATTTATTGAAGCTGCATCTGCTTATGAGCAGTTTGCCAAGTTGCACCCAAAGCACAAAAAAGTGGACTATGCACTTTACCGACAAGGACAGTCCTACTGGTCTGAAGCACCGGAAGAAGTCGATAGAGAGCAGGTCTTCACTGAAAGTGCTATTGATGCCTGGAAACAATTATTAGAGCGCTTTCCAGAAAGTACTTATGCAAAAGAAGTTGGACAGTTAGTCGCAACAGGAACCCGCCGGATAGCAGATAGCTACAATTTTGTTGCAAAGTTCTATTGTAAAATGGAAATTTGGCACGCCTGTGCCTATCGAAACACAAAAATCGTAAATGACTATAGTCAGTTCAAAGATTTGGCACTTAAAGCTAGTCTAGAAGCAGCAAAGGCTCTTGATTTACTAGCTAACGAAAAAGCTAAAGATATGACTAGCGACAAAAATGTCTATTTTCGCGATTTGACTCCAGAAAAACTAAAAAGTCTCGCAGCAGGTATGCGGAAAAAGTCTGAAGAATTTAAATAGACTCTGTAATAAAGAGTCGATATATCAACAATATCTAATAGCATCTTATTTCTATCAATTTTAAAATTGTTTAAAATCTTATATTAATATATAATATGCTTGTTAATATTTTTAACCTTTAGGCAAGGCACATAAAGGTCAACTCAGTGAAATATTATTTAAATTTAGTCATTATAGGTTTTTTCCTGCCACCTGCAAACCTATCTGCTGAACAAAGTAATAAAACATTGAATTGGAGTATTTCGCTCGCCAGTGGACTTGGCCAGTTTTCAGACCTACAGGTTCCTTATTCTGAAGAGTCACTTTTTTTTGGCTTAGAGGAAGCAAATAGAGCCGATGGCATTATAGTCAGTAAAACATCCCAAAATCACCAATCGATTCCTATAGACTTGCGTTTCCAACGAGTTTTTCATTCCAATAGCGAGCACCAATTCTCAGGCGAATTACACCTGCTACATATGGTGAGCAGTCGCGGAGAAGCCGATGCTAGTTCGGCAAGTTATTTTCATAGCGGATTAAATGGTCGCTATCACAATAATTCTTGGCAAAAATATTATGCGTCGCCCCGGCCTTTGCTTGATATGGGGATCCAGAGAAGTCGTTATCTCAATGTTTCATCAGGTCATTTTATCGATACAGTCATTCCACGCCTAGGATTAAGCTTGGAAAGTAAAAATGAGCAGTATTATGGTCATTTTTTAATCGGTCGTAGTCTGTATAGCCAATTGAAATATTATCCCGGTCGAATCGGCAGTGCGACTGCCCTCAAAGATACAGAGGCGCTTACAAGTCAACTTGAAATCAACGGGGCTTATAAGCTTATGGATGCTACTTTTTTAGAATTTACCTACCAAAGCGAAAGCAGCACAATTAGTTATAAATCTACAAATGGCTATGAGCGCTTTGGCTTGGTCGCCACTGATTCATTTTTCGAAAACAAAATTACACTCACTAATAACGCCTATCACCTTGGAATTAAAAAATTATTTTAAAAAAATTAAAATCTATTATTAATTTTTACATTAAAGCATGTTTTCTTCCATGCATGTAATTCGTTTAAATATTCAACCAACATACCCGTGGCCATTAGATCGTCAGTATTCTTACTTTTCTGCTCAATCAAGGGAGTCAAATCAAAGCTCTTCCATTGTGGTATTTCATAGGCAAAGAGGGTCGCACCAAGCACTGCCTCATCCAAAAATAGATTGGTTTCGTAGCTACTAATGAGTGACATATAATGGCACTTAGCTTTTAAATCTTCTCCCAGCTGAGCTTTCCAACCATCTTGATCTGGATTTCCTGCTCTATCGATTCCAAATTCACTAATAATCCAGTTGATTTTTGTATGGTCTGGGCCATAGCTAAATGGACGTTCTTTTTTATCTGGACGCGCCACTCGATTTCTTTGCTGTGCAAGTTGATTTCTTTGCTGCGCAAGTTGATTTTGTTTGATCAATTCTTTTGCTCTTAAATAACGCAGTGTATACCAATTTCCAGCGGGATCATTTGAAATAGAAACAGGCAATCGATCAAATTCCCCTTCAGGCACAATATATTCGTGGACGCACATTGCACCTTTGAATTTTACCACTGCATCTAACAATGGAACCATTTGCAGCCAAATTTCCTGTCCAAGCTCACCTACAACCTCCGGTTTTCCGACAGAAAAATTTCCGACACAAGCGCGCTTACCCCATTCCTCAGCCATTAAACGTACACGTTCAGCCTCAAACTCAGCATAAAATCGATAGTTATTTGGCGTCTGTTCAAATCCAGGCTCATTGAGTCCCTCGATAAAATCAACATACTGCAAAAACTCGCGATCTATACCGCGCTTTTCAATTTCTTCATTCATTTTTCGTATCCAGCGAGCGGCATCGTTCTTTGCAGCCTGAACGCCAGACTCGAGTAGCTCTCCGTTTTCATCTAGAATTGCTGGTGGGGCACTGATGACGTTGAAAAAACGAGATTCAAGTCCACTTAATCTCGCAATCACCAACATACAAGGATGACGCATCTTCACTGCTTTTGCATGTGAAACGTTGTCCATAATCTTAATAAGCGCCGGAACAGTTTTATCTACATATTCGTGTGACAATATGTCTTCCGCCCCATCCATATAGGTAAAACCAGTCATAATCCCAATTTTTCGGCGGTTAATTTTTTCACACCCAGCAGAGTCATAAGCGAAGTTTGAACCGCTTTCAACAGAAGGTAAATCAACTGAAGAAGTAGAATAAAGCTGATGGGATTCTTTTGACTTTCCCTGACATGAAACACCTAATACAGCCGCAAAACAAATATAAAATAATCTAAGTCTAGTTTTCACAATAATTCCTTTTCCAGATAAATTGAGTCAAAAAATCGCAGTACAAAGCAGGGTATTATCACAAAAAATATTGAGATCAGAGGAAAATATATAAAAAAATGTTAAGGTTTTTTCGTTTGTAAGACCTCGCAGATATCTTGTATCTTCTTGTATTTATAAGATTTAGTTCCAGACTGTGCAATTTTAATTAATCAGCTCAAATTTTATATTGAAATTGATATTCATTATCAATTACTCTCGGCGTTGAATGATATTTTAAAATCTGTATTCTGAACTTTTCTAACTAGAGGCAGCCGAATGAAAATATTAATTCTCCTATGTATAATAATTAACAACTTAATCTCGACTTCAATTTTAGCGGAAAAATTGGCAGAACCGCTTGTTATTTATTCAGCAAGAAAAACTCAACAAATTTCCCCTCTCCTCAATGCCTTTACAAAAAAAACTGGGATTAAGACAGAGCTCATGACCGGTGATGCTGGACCACTTTTACAAAGAATAATCACTGAGGGAGCGGCGACTAAAGCAGATATATTATTTACTGTAGATGCCGGGAACTTATGGTTAGCTGCGGAGAAAGATATTTTACAACAAGTAACTTCTACACAGCTTGAAAAAAACATACCGCCACATCTTCGCGATCCAAAAAATCGATGGTTTGGATTTTCTGTCCGTGCACGTACTATGATTTTCAATAGTAAAAAAGTTAAAAATAGTGAACTAAGCACCTATGAAAATTTGGCGGAAAAAACTTGGCTTAAACGCATTTGCTTACGTTCTTCACAAAAAGTGTACAATCAATCTCTGGTAGCCCTCCTCATCAAGGAGTTCGGCGAGAAAAAAGTCGAAAATATTCTTAAAGGCTGGGTCAACAATCTTGCAACAGCACCGTTTTCTAGTGATGACTTAGTCATCCAAGCAATAGAAGCTGGTCAGTGCGATGTTGGCATTGTTAATACATACTACTTCGCAGAACACCAACGTAAGAACCCAAAAACACCTGTGCAGATTTTCTGGGCCAACCAAAAGACTTCAGGTGTGCATATAAATATTTCTGGAGCCGGTTTGACGAAATATGCAAAAAACTCTAAAGCTGCGCTTGAGTTTCTCGAGTGGCTTTCAAGCGTTGAAGCACAAAATATCATTTCCGACATCAATCTTGAGTTTCCAGCAAACCCAGCAGCAAAAACCAGCGCAATTGTAAGTTCCTGGGGCGCTGTTAAAATGAACGAGCAAAACCTTGCCATAGCAGGAGAACTTCAATCTCGCGCAAGTATTTTAATGGATCGCGCAGGATACAAATAGTGCAGGAAAGAAACTCTGCGCAATTTTTTCGATGTTTAGTTCAAATTCCAATACTTGTATTTGCTATAATTTCATTGCTTTCAATTGCCGTGATTTTTGTTTCTTGGACAAAAATTGACTATAGCCTTTGGAATCATATCGTCGATACAATGCTCGTCACCTCGATTGTGCAAACACTTGCATATCCACTTATTATTACTTTCATCAGCTCTAGTATCGGTATTCTTTTAGCTTGGTGGGTAAGCTTTTATCGCTTTCCAGGCAGACCAGTATTTATTTGGCTCTTAGCTGCCCCATTGATTATTCCAGCATACATTTTTGCCTTTGTGTACGTCGGACTATTTGAGTTTAGTGGACCTATTTTTACTTTTGTTCGAAATAATTTTAGTTTTAGCGATATTTTTGCAATTCGCGCGCCTTGGGCCTACATAATGATCATGTCCTTGTCGCTGTATCCCTATGTTTATTTAATTTCTTTACAATGTTTCCGCAGTAGCAATCGTCAGTTGATCGAAGCAGCTAACCTTGTCGGTGCGACACCTAAAAATATTTTTCAACAAATTGCCTTACCAGGAGCTAAACCTTGGTTATTAGGTGGTATGAGTATTATTTTTCTTGAGAGTCTATCTGACTTTGGAGCGGCAAGTGTTTTTTCTATTAACAACTTATCAACACTTATCTATAAAACCTGGAATCAGCATTTTTCTTTCGCGACTGCGGCTCAGTTATCCAGTATTCTTATTTTTTTCTCCTCTCTTATTATTGTCCTACGAAAAAAATCCGATCACCAACTTCGCTACCTAAATGAATCACTCGATCAAAGTTCTTTCTTTTTCTCTTCAAACAAAAACAAACTTCGATGGATGGCTCTTGTTTGTTCCTTTTTCGTATTTATGGGCTTTATTATGCCAATCACACAGTTAATTATTTGGAGTCGAGATCAAATTAATTTAAGCCAAATACACGATGCGTTTACTTTAACAAAAAACAGTTTAATGATAGCAATTGCTGTAGGGCTGTTTCTTTGTTTTCTTGCTTATTCTGCAGTACTTAGTCAGCGCTTTTTTAAAAATTGGGCGACTAGTGTTGCCTCGACAATAAGTTGTTTCGGTTATGGAATTCCAGGTACAGTCTTTGCAGTTGCTGCTTTTTTAACAATTGATTATTTAACAAAAATTGGAAACAATTTTGCATCTTTTTTTTCTGCACCAAACTTTCTGATAAGTTTTACACTACTTCCATTATTTTTAGGACTTTCACTCCGCTTTTTCAACGTAGCGTTTATTGGTCAGTCAAGCGCAATTCAGCGCATTTCTAAAGATCAGGAGCAATCTGCCTTGAGTTTAGGAGCCAATATTTTTTCGATCAGTCGCCACATCATTTCTCCTCAATTGTTTTTACCCTTCTTAACAGCCTTTTCATTAGTAACAATAGATATTTTAAAAGAAATGCCGATGACCTTAATGCTAAGACCTTTTTCTTGGGATACTCTCGCTGTAAGAATTTATGAATACTCTAGCGAAGGCGACTGGGCGAAAGCAGCATTACCGGCTTTGTTTTTAATCGTTATTGCAAGTTGTTCGCTTCTATTTTTGCACAAAAATTACCGCGAATAATTTGCCTTTGGGTTAAAAAAAGGGCCCATCATCGCAGATCTTAAATTTTGCCGGTGATTCAAATCTGCACTAGGCACTCCGAATTCCAAAGATTCGAAATTGCCATTAGCAGCTATAACCAAGCTCTTTGACCATCTGTCCCAACAGCTCAAAGATGTGCCAAAATTTTTATTAAAGTACTGCGGATCCAAACTGTGATGAATTTGGTGCATGATTGGACTTATAAAATACCGGTCCAAGCGCCCAAAACTAATCGGTACATGTGAATGCCGTAAATTCGCCCCAAATGCATTAAAGACAAAGCCGAGTGCATCGACACCAAGAATATCTAATCCTGAAATGTTTGGACCAAAAAGCAGCATAGTTAAGGCTGTCGGAATGCTAATAAAAATTATGTCACGCACTTGATTGAGACCAACTTCTAAGGGGTGGGTTCGGTAAAGCGTCAAAGGTGTTAGAACTTCAGCTGAATGATGGACTTGATGAAAACGCCACAAAAAAGGTATTGTATGTTGAAAGCGATGGAAAACAAAGCGGCCAAAATCTTCTGAAATAAAGACAAAGAGCGAATAAAAAACTAAAACGGATAGTTCAGACGCCTCAGGAAATATAGCAGCGCCTAATACTGAACTCGCTGCGAGATATAAAACCAGAGACACTACAGAGATAGAAAAAAAACGCGGGACTACTATGAGCCCTTTTAAGATTGAATTAAAAAAAAGAAGTTTCAAGTCTAAAAAACTACTCTTATGAAACCAAATTTTTCTATCGAATAGAGACAGAAAATGTTGTTTAGATATTTTTCCGCTAAGTAAATAGACCCAAGCCAAAAGAACACTTACGAAAAGACAAACCCAGTAAATGCGTTTTGCTGGATCAAAAACCCAGGTAAACGGATCGAGAAATATTCCGAGTTTTTCTATCAAATTATTGTTCATTATCATGCTGAGCGTCAGCTGAAAGTCCAGCACCAGTATGCAGATTAAAAACGTAATTTAAGACTTTAGTCGCATATTTTTGCCCCGGCGAAAGGCCGCTGACATTGAAGCGAAGCTTTTGGGCCGCCACAAGTGCCGCCTCATCTAAGAGCGCGTGACCTGAGCTTTTCACAATCTTGACCTCACTAAGTTCTCCCTGACTATTTACGGTTAATAACAACTGGACTTCGCCTTGCATTTTTTTCAATCGAGCAAGCGCTGGATAAGGTGGCTTATAGGCTCGGCTTATACTGACTATTACAGATGAATTTAATGAGGGACTTTGTCCTTCGTTCGCAGAGCTGTCAGCTAGTTCCTTGGTCGGCGCAGTCGTTTTAGATTCTGTAGAATTAGATAGGGACGTGGAGTTCTGTGGCGGTGTTTCTTTTATTTCCGACAAATCTAATTTTTCAATATGCAGAGGTAGAGGAATTTCTTGCACTTGAGGAGGAAGATATTTCCGTCGACGTTCAAGCAGCTGCGGACTTGGAGTGCTCACTTCGACAAATCGAACCCTAGCAGCTTCTAGGTGATTTATTGCGATGACGACCGCTTGGCTTTTAAACAAAAATAGAAAACACAAACCTAGCGACAAGTGTAAAACTAGCGAAATTAAAATTGCTGAAAAATATTTTTTTATCTCAACTACCTTCATGGGAATTACTAGATTACCAAATACAAAATTATTTCTAAGTATGGATGGGCTCATCTTAAAACTCCACTCTTTAGAATTCAACCTTAGTTCCTACAAAGAAAGAGCGCGGCTTACCAGGTCGCAAGCCAAAGGGACGCATTGAGCTTACATACTCTTTGTTAGTCAGATTTTCAATTTTTGCAAATAAGTTGACACTATTATAAACCGTGTAATCTCCCGCGAGATCGATAGTAATATATTGCCCGAGTTTCCTACGTTCTTCTTTTAAAGACTGATCGTAGCGACGTCCCGTATGGTTAAACCTAGTTCGAACACCCCATAGCTTATCTTTAATTCCCAAACCTAATGCGCTTTTTTGATCAGGGACGTAAGGCAAGGGATCTCCGCTTTTGATATCTCCGACGCCCCATTCGGCATTGCTCGAATTAATGTCACTTAAAAATCCGGCATAGGTATAACTATGATTGAAGTCCGACTGCAAAGTATATGAATTGAAATGTGTTTGTCCGGAAATATTAAACTCAGTCCCATATATTTTTGCCTTACCACCATTTGATTCTTTATCTAAATCAGATGGGTCACAGCCGACTGATAGTGAGCATATTCCTTTTATATTTTCATAGTCATTATAGAACAACACGAAGGTGGAATTTAAGTTCTCCGCGCCATAGCTTGCACCAAGTTCATAATTATTACTTTCTTCAGGTTTAATATCTCCACTTTGCCCTGGCCCTGTTGGTGAAAAACCTTTGTAGGCTCCTGTAAACAAAGTCCAATTTTCAACACCTAAATAGCTTAGACCGACACCGGGGCTAAGCAATACTTCCGTTAATCTAATATCGTTTTTATTAAGATCCTTTTTGTCATGACTCAAATTTCTAATATGCTCATAACGAATACCTGGAACTATACGCC
>JAGOVF010000056.1 GCA_018060885.1 Oligoflexales bacterium
CTCCAGGACAAAGAACCAAGTCCACGCAGACTATTATGATTTGAATTAAAAAACCTTAGCGAATCGACATAAGATTGACTCGCTTGATCAAAATCTCCCTCACGAAACAAAATGTCGCCTTTTATTCGCAAGGCTTCAGAACGCGGACGGCCTTTAAAGTCGTCCATAAGTAATAAATTTTCAATAGCTACGAGTGCATTTGGATCTTGATTACTATTTACCAAAGAAAGCATATCTGAGAATGCCTCTTGCAAGCTTGGAAATTTTGATCGCCCGCCATCGCGATACACTAAACTCACTAAGTCATTAATAGTTTGGTTCTTGAATTGATTAACTGCTGCACGTTGATGTTTAATAAAAAATTCTCTTGCTGCAAAAATTGTCTCTCTTTCACTTTGTAGTTGGGAAAAAGTTAGCGCAAGATGCTCCACAGAAATTTTTGCTAAAGTGAGCGCTAAGTCATTAGCTAATTCTTCATATAAACTGCCTTTACCCGTGATTGAAGTCAGGCCATAATTCGTAGCTTCTAAAAGATCATTTGGGAAATGCAGCAAGGTTTGTTGGGCTTCGTCTGGGATATATATGACTGCATCACTAGCGGAATATAAATCTGAGATGAAGGGCGTAACATCCTGATGTAAAAATAGACTTGAAGATCCAACTTTATATTTAAAAGAATCGTATTTTAATTGATCACTTAATGAGCCACTGCCGCAAAAAATCACCTTAAAACGCGAAAGATCAATTAATGATTGCTCCGACGCAAGGAGCAGCGCCTTAAGAACTACTTCTGGCTGAAAAGCTGATTCAAGTGGTGATTTGAACAATAAAATTGTTTCTTCGTCATTAATTTTCAAATATTTGCGAAAACGCTTGCGAGCAATTGTAAATTTTTTAAAATCAACAGGACTTGCATCAAATTTCAAAACACTAAGCTTTTCTTTGTCTGCTCCTTCAGACAAAGCAACAGACTTTGCAAGCTGAGAACTTACCCATATTTTGTCAGCTTGGAGAAAATTATCGTGCCGAATCGCCCAGATATTTTTATAGGGTTTATAAAAAAACGGCTGTGTGTCGTGATTGATTAAGATAAAAGGTAAATTCCACTTTTTAGCCGCTCGCATTGCTTGAAAACTAGAAAAATGGCCAGCATTATTTGCCACAACTAAATCAAAATTTTGTAATTGATCTTCAAGTCCACGCATGTATCCAGGAGTCTCGGGCGCTTCTGTAAAGAGGCGCATTTCACAACTTAAATTAAGGTTAGTGTAATGAACACGTCGCTCAAACATAAAAAGGGTTGTATCAAATGCATCGAGCCATTGGCCGAAGTTGTGTAAAAATCCGCCCTCGGAGAGATCATTGGCAATAACGGCAATTTTTGGCTTTTTGTCGCTATTTATTTTTGTCATTCTTCTTTCCTAATTCCATTTACTTAAATATCAATGGCCTAATAACTCGTTTTCTGTTCCACCAATCGTCAATCTAGGTTGCGCGACAACTTCTAAAATCTTTAGATAATCTTCTTTTAATTTAGAACTCTCGACCACTAAACCAAGCTCTATATTATTAGAAAACAAGTTTCTATTTGCTTTGATAGGTATACTTAGGGTTTTTCTCTCCTTTGAATCAAGCGCATCTAGAGTAAATTCAGACTGATGAAGTTCTATTTGGGTTCCTGATAAATTAACCAATTTCAATTTCAATTTATCAGCTGAGATGGCGCTAATATTTGATAGCTCAATATTCAAAAATGCCGTTTCAGTAGGTTCTAAGACATTGTTTCTTAAAATCGACTCCCCGGTTAAGATATAATTCGCAAGCTCTATTTCTGGAGATTTTCTCGAAACTACCCTCAATGAAGTGCGCACATCTTTGCCAGAAAGAGGCTCAGAATCAAGCGCCGATAACAATTTAATTTCAAATTCTCCCGCTGGCCAGTCTGATGGGATCTCAATAGGAATATCAATAGTTCTTTTTTCAAAGGCTTTTATCTTTCCAACCAAAACTTCTCTTGTCAAAAACCATAAATTTTCCGTGATCAAAAAAACGGAGGTGCGATCCAAATCAACTGCAGAATTATTTGTAAGCTGAATTTTCAACGAGTAGTTCGATCCAGGTGTATGTTCTTCATTTTCACCATTTACAGCTGCAACCTGCAACTCTGGGTTCAAATTGCTATTAGATCTATTAATTGTCCAATCGATGCCGTAATTTTTATTAAGCCAATTCTGTGCTTCAGAACTAAATCCGTTGATTTTTGATTCTAGAATATTCGAAGCAAGCGCGACCCAATGTGCAGAACGTTGAAATGCTTTTGGTAAAGCTAAACCATAAGCTTCGTTGACTGATTTGATAAGTAGCGATGCAAGCTCCAATTCCCGATCGACTTTTTGAGCTTCAAAGCCTTCGCTATTCTCTATTAAATAGTAGCCTTTAAATGTCGGCTGAATTTTAAATGGGTTCTCACTTGCATCTCTATATTGCATGGCGTTTAATTTATGCCGTAATAATTTTTCGTTTTTGTAATGATTGCTACCCAAGAGATTGATGTTTTTTTCTAATTGCACGACTGGCTGCAACCAAATATCTGGCAATATCCCCGTATTTTGAATAGATCTCCCTAGCGGTGTGTAGTAGCGAGCGATTGTAAGCTTTAGAGCCCGAGAGCCCGGCAATTCAAAAATTGTTTGAACGCTGCCTTTGCCAAAACTTGGTTGACCTATGACAACCGCCCGCGCATGATCCTGCAATGCACCTGCAACAATTTCACTAGCGGACGCAGAATCGGAATTTATTAAAACGACAATCGGATAGTCAACTGGATCAAAACCAATTCCCGCTTTCTCAATTTCTTCTCGACGGCCTTTAGTCATCACGATAACACCATCTTCAATAAAGAGATCTGCAACTTGTATTGCCTGATCAAGTAGTCCGCCTGGATTTGAACGCAAATCTAGAACCAGTCCACCTAACTGACCTTTATTAAAACGTCTAAAATTTTTTATGGCTTGATAGACTTCTTGCGAAGTGCGACTAGTGAAACTATCTATCGTAATGTGCAATACATCAGGAGCGCTTTTTATTGGTTTTACTTCAACAGAATCTACTTGAATAATCTCGCGTTGCAATTTTAATGTTCTGGGGTACAAAGCATTTTCTCTTAGAATCCTCAGTTCAACTTCGGACCCTGGTGCACCCCGCATATATTGAACTAGATCATCGATAC
Organism: Oligoflexales bacterium; assembly: GCA_018060885.1. GTDB lineage: Bacteria > Bdellovibrionota_B > Oligoflexia > Oligoflexales > JAGOVF01 > JAGOVF01. The sequence goes on from JAGOVF010000056.1 coordinate 3,230, forward strand.
CAAATCCAAATGTTTTATTACCATCGATCGAAAGAATTATATCTTTTTCAGCTATACCGACCCGCATTGCTGGACTACGAGGTAAAGGTCTAATAACGGTCAACAGTTTGTTGCGAATACCGACCAAAACACCAAGTCCCCCAAATGCACCTTCAGTTCCTTGTTTTAATTCTTGATACGCGTCGACGGAAAGCATACCGCTATGGGCATCAAGCATGGAAAGCATTTGATCTAAAACCAACTCCACACCTTCTCTGCGCCCACTTTGAACTAATGCAGTTTTTTGCTGACGCGATTCATGCATATTTAAAAAACCAGCAATGTTCATTAACAAATCAACAGCTGCAATTTCGGATAACTCGTTAGGAACAGCAAAGCTTAGAAGAGTATTTGAAATTTGAAATTCGACATTTTCAGCATTTTGACTCAGATGAATCAAAGAATCTTCAGAAAGATTAGCCAGTGTTCCTATCACCAAATCACGATGATCAACTCTGTCTGCATCCACATAATAATTCTTTACAATCTTTAAAATTGAAAGCATCAACAGACGGTTTGCATGGAAATCTTCGACGTAATGTGCTGCATCAAATGTTTCGGGCGTATATTTTTCATTAACTGTATCTTTTGCTTGTTTTTGTATACTTGTGCCAAAGAGAAATTCTAAAAATGCCACCTGATCAGTTTTGTCTTCGGAATTAAATAGGGATTTTGCGTCTAAAGTACTAAATAACAGAAATTGAGAGCTGAATGCGATTTTTAAAAAAAGAATTAAATTAATGTTTTTGTTGGGCAAAAACTTATTTTGTAGCACCCCAAGACAGTTTTGAATTAGCGACATTGATCACCCACATTAGAGATAGGCAACTTATCGTCGCTACAAAGCTTTTATTTAGCATTTTTTATCCCCACATAAGCTTAGAAGTTGATAATTAAGAAATTTAGCACTTAATTTTGCAGCAAATCTCTAACCCATTTAATTCAATATTTTTAAAAGAATAGCCAAGGACTACTGGAAATCGTGAGAGGTATACTTCATTTTTGCTAAAGTTTAAAAAAAAATTTCCGATCTGACAAAAAGTGCAGCGCATCGTAAAGATTTTTTGGAGTTAGCATTGATGCTTAATACTAATTACTTGAATATTAAAAGACAGTATCGAGATCTGATAAATTACTCAGGCTTTTTATTCTTTTTTAGCCTGCTATTATTGCAACCAAAATTATTGGCAGACGAAAAAATTCGTGAAGTTGCATTAGAAATTGAGATTTGGGAAATATCGGATGACAACCAACTAGCTACTGCAGAAAAAAAAGCTGCGTTTCTTCTCCAAACAAACCCTGATTCAGCTTATTATCATTATTTATATACTAAAATTTTACTGCGCCAACACAACTTAGATCCGTTAAACATAGGTTTGATTAATAAAATTCAACAACTTGCTGACCAAACCTTGGCACTAGGAATGGACTTAGAATTTGGCCATTTGATCAAAGCTGAAATGTTGGACCTAATAGGTGCGAGTGAAGATGCTGTTAAGCTACTTGCAAAAGTCGCTGCACAAAATTCAATCGTAAAATCTTGGCGCTACCACTTAGAATATGCCCGAATTCTTGTCGGTCTAGGACCAGATTCTGCGAGTACAGACTCGGAAAACTCACCGCTTAGTAAAAGCGAACAAGCGATTAAAGAAATTAATCGCGCGATGCAACTCGGAACACAATATCACAATATTATTGTGCCTTTTCTTCTAGCCTTCCACCAAGCCAATGAAACAGGCGATAAATTTCTCAACACTCTTACGAAGTATTCAAATGTCTATCGTCACCCTTATATAAACTTAACCCTAGCTCAAACTTACATTGAAATGAAAAAACCTGAACTTGCCAACGAATTGTATAAAAACATCTTAGCAAGCGATTCAAACAACATTGAAGCTTTAGTCAACGATGCAATTCTTCAACTCAAATATTTTAAAAATACCACTGCAACAACTCAGCATCTCAAAAAAGTCCTTTTACAAAAGAATCTGAGCCGAGAAGTTAGCAAAACCGCTAATTTACTCATTGGTGAAACTTATTTAGTCTCTAAAAATACTGAACTTGCAAAAAATCACTTTATGAACGCGATTAAACACAGCGACGAACCGGAATTAACCCTCAAATTTATTAGTAAAATTTATAAGAAAAATAAAAATATCGATGAACTTGTAGATTTAGTAAATTCTGCAACAAAAAAAATTCCTGGAATAGCGCATTTCCATGCTGTTCTTGCGGAAGCTTATGCCAGCCAAGCGGGCAAACAACAAAAAGCCCTGAAAGAATACAAAAATGCTATTTTGTTAGATCCGGAAGAAAGCTCCTTCTATAACGGTGTGGGCTTAGTTTATTATAGTATCTCGCAATACAAACAGGCATTAAATGCATTCCAAGCTGCATTATTAGTAGATCCAAATGATTCTCTTGCGATTTACAATCTAGCTTGCATTCACGCAAAGTTAGGCGAAAAACAGCTCGCGCTTTCATCGCTTTCGAAAGCTATCGCACTTGACGAAAGATTTATAAAATTAGCCTCAGAAGACGGCGATTTTGCGCAAATGCGTAACGAACCTGATTTTGTGAAAGCGATCACAAAGGTTCAGAACATCGACGTAGAACTCGCACATTAATAAAGTAACTAAATATAAGTTCTTTCCAAATATTATAATCCAATTTGCACATATGGTAATATAATCATGAGCTAAAATGAGGAGTGTCTCATGTCATTATATATTTCGCTTGTTACATGTGTGATGGTTTCATTATTTTGTTTGCTATCCTGCAAAGGTGAATCAAAGGAAGGCAAACAAAGCGCTGGCAACGGATCAAATATTGTTTCAGACGACTCCGGCGCACCAAATGATGATTTTATAGACGAAAAAGAAAAAGAAAAAGAAAAAGAAGTCGCGCCTGTTCAACCACAAAAACAACCGCTCAAGAGCGATCCTCCATTTATTCCAGATCGTTTAGTTAAACACGATCGGCCATGCGATGGTCAGCCTGTCGGTGCTTGTGTTTTTCAAGCTAGGTCTTTTTTGCACCTAAACGATAAAACTTTTGAAGTTATCGTTGCAAGAGATAACTTCTACATTTACCAAATTATCAAAGGTTACAATGACAGGAAGTTTTACTATAAAGACTATGAAATGGGTTATGGAAAAAAAATATCAGATATTTTCAAACAAGACTTAACCACAGATTCAAATAAAAAGTGCGCGAATTGTTCTATAGATAGTCTAGATGTTGTTTATTATGCAAATAAAGAGCCCGTCATATCTATTTCACGCGCCAACTTCTATGAAAATTACAAATTTAATGCGGAAAATAAGACTTGGCATGAATGGTTCCCGGGAAGCACCTTAACCAGCATACTCGGTCGTTATGTCAAAGGCACTTCTAGTGCAGATGCTTCGAAATTTCCTTGCGATGCAGCAAAACCCGAGGCTTGTAAATTTGATACTCGCACCCTATCAACAAAAAGCTATGGCCAACTTGAGTCTATCTCGACCAACAATCGCTATTATAATTTTGTTCGTAAACCTGACAATACGATAGATATATGGCCAAGCAACGGCAGTAATCTTGGCGATGTGCCCCGATATAGACTTGGGCCATGTAAGGAGAGGACAGGAAATAATTGTAAGTTTGATACCCGCACCTTTCATACAGAAAATAACATTGAATATGAATCTATTTCTGCATACGGAAAGTACTTTGTGTTTTTTAAAGATGCTTTAGGCAAAGAACAGATGTGGCAGGGCTCTCTTGATGATATAACAAGATACAAAAGTAGAGCTAATGGCTTAAATGCCATTGTAAAACATGGATTGTCCGGCGGAAACTGCCAAGATAATGCTTTAATGGACGCTCAGTGGGGCTACAACTGGGGTTGGCCACAAAACATCAACTCCGAACATTGCAAAGACCAGGAGTTTGTTGGAATGATTTGGGGCCCTCGTCTTGAGACATATACTGCGGTCGCTTCAACTGGCCCAACAAGCTCAACTAATAATTCATGGACTCTTTCAACAGGAGATTTAGGGCAACCTATAGCAGCTGTAAAGCTTAAACACCCAAAAACTCACTCTACAGAACTTACATTTAAAGGGTTTGACTTAAGATATATTCCTGACGATTCACAAGTTTTAGGAATAAAAGTCCGCATTAAAAGACACAATGCTTCTTCTACGCTTGGCCAGATCCGAGATGTCGAAACTGTTTTGATAAAAGCAGATGGCCAGCGCAGCACTTCTAAAGCTCTGGCTCAAGATTGGCCAGCGGCTTCCGTCGAAGGGCCGCAACAATTTTACACCTATGGTGCAATTGATGATAAATGGGGTTTTACAAATATCACGATGGCAGATTTGAAAAATAAGGACTTTTCATTTTCTATTAAAGTTCTTACATCTCAGAACACGAATGAAGTAGAGGCAAAGATTGAATATGTCGCATTGCGAGTATTCTATATTCCAAGCCTAGCATTTACCAAGGCAAATTCTCGTTCAGAATATTTACTTGGATTTAATGAACCAAATGGCACTCGACAAGCTAATTTAACCCCGGAGGAAGGCGCCTTTTTATGGAACGAAGTCGAAAAGACCTACGCTAATAATTATAAACTTATCGCGCCATCTCCAGCACAACACGGTGGGGATCCAAACAATGACGGAGGGATAAAGTGGTTACGAGACTTCCGCGCAGCTTTTCTCGCAAAATACAAAAAAGATCCAAAACTCCATGCTTTGCCAGTTCACTGTTATATATGGTGGGGAAATCCAAATGATGAAGTGTATGATAGCACCTATTGTAAAAATCTGACGCAGGCGTATATAAATCTTTCTAAAGAATGGAAACTGCCACAAGGAGTCTGGATTACCGAGTTTGGTTTAGTCTATTCTGAAGGCAGCTACAACGACTGGGAAGCTAGCCTTGGAACTCAGTCGGTGGTGGCCCTCAAAGAGGGCATCAAAGATTTAGTTTCATGGTTTATTAGCCACAACGATGTATACCGCTACGCTTGGTTTACTCATCGCCAAGGCGATGATTGTTTTGCTACTCCCCCAAATTACAATTGTACAAAAACACCTACGTTTATCTACAAGACAACTAATCCGACCTATATTGGAGAGATATACAGAAATTTTGGCGAGGAATAAATTATAACGTAATCAGCCCTCGGCTTTTTGCAGAGGGCTAATCATTCTTAGATTACAAAACTCTTATTGTTGTTAAAGTATTGGCGAAACAAATTCTTCCATTGTATTAGAATCTTTTATTTGGTTATCTTTCATAAAAGACAGACCGACGCCTGCAGTTAATTTTGGCCCATGTGCGTTTACCAAATTACAAAGAGAATTGAACTTATCTACGGCGCCAAACTCAGCTTCGAGTGCGACTATTGCACAACCTTTCGTACTACTCTCTAATTTGCATTCTTTACTTTCGACATGACCAAATAATTTTCCATTACGGTAGTCATGAGTGTGCAACAAAAGCCATCCACTTTTATCACGAGAATAAAGATGCATGTTTTTTCCAAGCTTATCACTCGGCATACTTATGGCATCTCTAATTGGGAAGTAGAAATGGAATACTTGGTAGCTGCGGAAAATGCTTGAGGTTTTTTGGTCTGTTTTAACGCAGCGACTACTGTACATTGCAGGGTTTGCAACTAAATTTTTTAAATGATTTGGCGAAGTCAGATCGTTTGTTTCATTTATAATATTCTCTTGAACTGAATCTTGACTGTACCCTGCAGAAATCATTTTTTGCTTTACAACGTCCTTAATATCGCGCAATTTCGGAGCTACAATGTCACAATCAAGCTCTAATTCAGCTTCTTTACTGTAACTATGACAAAGTGGAATGAGCACCTCATTGATTAAATCAACCTGAAATTGTGTCACTTCACCTACAGCCAATGGCAGCATCGTGTGAGAAATATGATCTCGCCAGGCTAATTTGTTATCGGATCTTGCTTCAGCAGAAAACACCTCATCAAAAAGCGCCGCAACAACATGCTGCAAGCTGATCGGTAGGACCTTTAAGACATCAATTGTTAAGGATCCATTAATTTCTAGTAGAGTATTGTGATTCACAGAAAAGTTCATAGGAAAACTATAGAGATTAAAATCTTGATCTTCAAAAGTTAACGTTAGAGAATACGAACTTTGTTCGAGTTGATATGCAACGGAAAGAGCCGCATTCGCTAGACCAGTATTTACAATCAATCCGTTTTTGTGATCTTTACTGACTTCTTGCTCTGCGACAATTGCAGCATTTGTGAGTTTGAGGAAATACTCTTTTTCATCTCCAATTTGGCTTTTGATTTTAAAAGGCGAGTCTTTCAAGTAATTAAACAAAGTCAAAAACTGAGCTTTAATTGTTTGCGCCAGTGCCTCAGAACAATCATATTTTGCACAAAAATTATCTTCTACCAACATATCGACATTTAGAACTTCAGAAGATTTTTCGTTAGAAACAATAGAATTCTTTGGCTTTTTTTCTAGACATGAAATCAAACTTCCAAAACATAATATCAATAGTAGAGCAGTAAATATTCTCAATAGAAAAATTCGTGGATTCATCTGACACCTCATTTACAGCAAGAGAGTTAGAGCAACAGGTACAACAGCAACAATTTTTTAGGATTGGAATAGATCCAATTTTGAGCCTGCATTTTGCGAGCGAACGCAAAGACCTTCCTTGTCTGCAAAGCAATTTCTTTTAAATTTTCATTTTCCAGTTGTATTTGCGTTTAGATAAAAATTCTAAACGCATGTTGTTAAATTTTATATTGCACGGACTGTGCCAAAGATTTTTCTAAAGATTTAAGCAGTTAATAAAAACATGCATTCTTTTATTCATCATTTTTTTTACAACTGTCTAAATTTTATGAATCGTTTGGAAGTTTTCTATGAGTTCCAGGCTGTTCAGGCCTTGTCCAAATAAAAGCTAAGACTGCCGATCCAATTAGAAACATGAGAGCATTTATTAATATTTTTCTATCTACAAGAAAGAACGATAACGAGAACATTCCAACAATCATTGCTGTCGCAATGCATTTAGCAGACCTTCTAATCGAGCCAAATTGCTCCCATTCGTAAATTAAGGGACCGAATCTTTTGTTTAATAACAAGCGCTGGTGCAATGCTTGAGAACTTTGCGAAAAACAAAAGGCAGCAAGGAGCACAAAAGGAGTCGTCGGCAACAAAGGCAGAAAGATACCGATGATAGCAAGAGCTAAACTTACAAAGCCCAAGACTAAAAAGAAAATTCTTTTCAAATGACCCTTAGCCCTTAGCCTTTAGAAGGTGCAGGCTTATTTGTTTTTGTCCTAAGATAATCCAAAAAATGGTGGGGATATCCTGACTCGAACAGGAGACCTCTACGATGTCAACGTAGCGCTCTAACCAACTGAGCTATACCCCCGAATATTCCATCAAAACCGAAAGAACTTTTTACTCTGTGCTAATCCGACTGTCAATTGCTGATTATCCACCAGTCATGCGTTTTAAAACTTGCGGAGGTGCAGCTTCATAACAAGCAAATTGCATCGAATAAGTAGCACGCCCCTGCGAGGCAGATCGCAGTTGCGTCGAATAACCAAACATTTCAGCTAAAGGAACTAAGGCGTCAATAGCCTGTAAGCCATTTTTCTGGCTAATATTATTTACCTTGCAGCGCCGTGAATTCAGATCATTAATAACGCTTGAAAGATAGTCTTCAGGTGCAAGCACTTCTAAAGACATCATCGGTTCGAGCAACATAGGTTGTGCAGCTCTGATCGCTTCACTTGCAGTTTGCGCGGCTGCTATTTTAAAAGCTAAGGCGCTTGAGGCGAGTTTTTCTGTTTTTGCCTCTATAAGTCTGACCTTCACTCCGTAGACGGGATAACCCGCCAAAGGTCCTGCGGCTAACGATTCTGTCGCACCTTGTTGTACAGCTCGTACAAATTCTGCAGTAAGTTGCTGCTCTGATAAAAGATTTTCAAAAATAAGTGGCTCTTGAACTCCCGAAGGAGAAACTTCTAATGTGAGCTCGGCAAATTGATGCTCATTGCCGATATCTCGATCTAATTTGCCATGCTGCTTTAATTTACCTTGTATAGACTCGCGATAAGACACTTGTGGCTGTCCGACATTTGCATTAACTCGAAATTCGCGTTGTAAACGATCGACTATAATTTCTAGGTGTAACTCACCCATGCCTGAGATAAGATTTTGTCCAGTTTCGGCATTATAGGTAACCTTAAAAGAAGGGTCTTCTTGCTCGAGTCTTTGCAAAGCTTCCATCAATTTTTTCGAATCTGCCTGGCTTTTCGGTTCAATGGCAATTGAAATGACTGGCACTGGGAAAACAACAGATTCAAAGCGGATAGGAAATTTAGGGTCACAGAGAGTGTCACCGGTAGCCGTGAACTTTAATCCTGCAACCGCACAAATATCGCCAGCAGAAATTTCTGCAAGGTCTTCGCGTTGATTCGCCGTCATCCGCAAAAGTTTCGCGATGCGTTCACGTTTATCGGTTCTGGAATTATAAACCGTTTCTCCAGCCTTAATTGAACCACTATAGACACGTATAAATGTAATATGTCCTACAAAAGGATCGGACATTATTTTAAAAGCAATCGCAGAAAATGCATCGTCTTCGGTTCTTTTTCGTACTAAAATTTCTTCTTTATCATCTGCGCTGAGGCCTTGGATATCGGAGAAATCTACCGGGGAAGGCAAATAGTCAACAATCGCGTCTAATAGAGTTTGCACGCCTTTGTTTTTAAAAGCACTACCGCAAAAAACGGGAACGATTTTAAAAGAAATTGTAGCGGCGCGAGCTGCCCTTTTTAAGTCAACGAGCCCAATTTCTGAACCAGTTAAAAACTTGTCCATTAAATCATCGTCGCATTCAGATAGTCTCTCGACCAAAGTCTCTCGTGCTATTTGGGCATCTAATAAAAGGTCTTCTGGAATATCTGTTACTTCATAGTCATTTGCTTCGTCTTTACTCGGTTGATCACGTCGCCATTGATAGGCTCTCATCGTGAGTAAATCAATTACACCGCTAAAGTTCTCTTCGCTGCCAATAGGTAGCTGAAATGCAACGGGGTTCGCGAGAAGTTTTTCACGAATTGATTCAAGTGACTTCTGAAAATCCGCTCCTACACGATCCATTTTGTTTATAAAAGTAATGCGAGGCACTTTGTATTTGTTAGCTTGGCGCCAGACAGTTTCTGATTGCGGCTCAACACCTGAGACTCCATCAAATACGGCAACAGCTCCATCTAAAACTCTTAAGGAGCGCTCGACTTCAACCGTAAAATCCACGTGTCCAGGCGTATCGATAATATTGATGGTGTAGTCACGCCACTCGCAGCTAGTAGCCGCGGAGGTGATCGTGATGCCGCGTTCTTGCTCCTGCGGCATCCAGTCCATTGTGGCAGTCCCCTCATGGACTTCGCCGATTTTATGTATTTTTCCGGTGTAAAAGAGTATGCGCTCTGTGGTCGTAGTTTTACCGGCATCAATGTGGGCCATGATGCCGATGTTTCGGACAAACTTTAAATCATTTAATTTTTTCTTTGCCATAACCCTAACGCGGGAATCTACCACCTAAAGTGGGCGAATGCCTTGTTTGCATCTGCCATACGATGGACGTCTTCACGCTTCTTAATCGCACCACCACGCTTATGCGCAGCATCGATTAATTCAGCAGCTAACTTCTCACCCATGCTATTTCCAGAACGCTCGCGCGCGTATTCAATGATCCAACGAATAGCCAGAGCTTGACGACGTTCTGGGCGAACCTCTACAGGCACCTGATAGTTTGAACCACCGACGCGGCGAGATTTAACTTCAAGTAGCGGGCGTGTGTTATCTACAGCAGCCTTGAACACACCTATCGCAGATTTGTGCTCACTTAAGGCCGAAGGCCCCTTGCTTTCAATTATACTAATCGCACCATAAAAAACTTTTTCAGCAGAAGCTTTTTTTCCGCCAAACATCATTTTATTAATAAATCGTGATACCAATTCTTCTTTAAAAACCGGATCTGGTAACACTTTTCTCTTTTGAATCTCGCGACGCCTTGGCATTTAACGAACTCCCTAAACTATCTATATAAACTACGTAAATAAACGACTCAAATTTCATTCAACACTAAAAATTAAGAACTTCCACTAAACCTGTTTTTAGGCTTTAGTACCCTTAGGACGTTTAGTACCGTATTTACTACGCCCTTGTTTGCGGTTGTTAACACCAGCGGTGTCAAGGCTTCCTCTTACAACGTGGTAACGCACACCCGGCAAATCTTTAACTTTACCGCCACGGATCAAAACAACACTATGCTCTTGAAGATTGTGACCTTCACCACCAATGTAAGACGTGACCTCTATACCGTTTGTCAAACGAACCCTTGCTACTTTTCGCAAAGCTGAGTTTGGCTTCTTCGGTGTAGTGGTATAAACGCGCGTACAAACGCCTCTTTTTTGCGGACAATTCTTAAGAGCTGGGCTCTTTGACTTGACCTTTTGTTGACGACGACCTTTTGAAATAATCTGATTTATACTAGGCATTCAATTCTTTCCTTTTAACACATAAGGCTTTTTTGTTACCAAAAACATTTAAATAAAGCAATCAACAAAAACACTAGGGGTGGTTGACGGCCAGAAGCTGCTGCTTCGCAACATACTCTGACACAGACCCTTCTTTATCTTTCAAGCGGTAGCGTAACTCTCGATAATAAGGAGCTCCAGTTCCAGCTGGAATGAGGCGACCCATAATAACGTTTTCCTTAAGACCGCGTAAATTATCCACTTTAGAGTTCAAACTCGCTTCTGTTAAAACCTTAGTGGTTTCTTGGAAGGAAGCCGCCGAAACAAAACTTTCAGTAGAAAGAGCTGCCTTGGTGATCCCTAAAAGTACCAAATTATAAGTAATTGGTTTTTTACCCTCTAGTTTCAATTTGCGATTCATTTCATCGATGTGTGACTTATCAAATTGCTCGCCTGCAAGCATTCGAGAATCTCCACCGTCGACAACCTTCGCGCGTCGTAACATCGTACGAACAATCGTTTCAATGTGTTTATCGTGGATTTTAACACCTTGGAGGTTGTAAACGAGTTGCACTTCAGAAATCAAATATTCTGCTAATGCAGCTACACCAAGAACTTCAAGGATTTCATGCGGGTTGGAGTTACCATCAACCAAAGGCTCGCCTTTACGAACATAGTCACCTTCAGCAACAAATAAATGGCGTCCCTTCGGAATCAAAATCTCTCGCTCTTCACCACTATCGTCAACGATAATGATTTTTCGCTTACCTTTAGAATCCGTTCCGAACTTAACTGTACCATCTCGGTCTGCTAGGATTGCAGAGTCTTTTGGCTTACGTGCTTCAAAGAGCTCAGCTACACGCGGCAAACCACCGGTAATATCTTTTGTTTTACTAGTTCCACGCGATATTTTTGCTAAAACGTCACCAGCATGGACTTCTTGGCCGTTTTCAACCAATAATGTCGCACCTGCAGGGAGTACATAACGCGCCGGCTTACCTTCGATAGTAATTAACTCGCCTTTTGCATCTACAATTTGCAGAGTTGGTTTTAAAGTCGTACGCGCAAGATCAGAAATAACTTTTTGGGTTAAGAACGTCACTTCATCGACTTTTTCTTCCATAGACTTACCATCGATAATATCGACATAAGTTATGCGACCAGAAGCTTCTGCAACGATAGGCATTGAGAAAGTATCCCACTGTGCCAACTTCGTACCAGCTTTAACTTCTTGACCATCTCTTGCGCTAAGAATTGAACCATAAGCAACAGGGTAGTTGTCAATAATCTTGCCATCTGTCGCAAGCAAATTAATCCGACCATTACGTGTTAGAACAACTTCTTGGCCATTTGAATTTTTAACCGCCCGCACATTTTCAAACACTAACTTACCAGAAAAGCGGCTATCAACCGTGTTGGTTTCAACTTTATGTGTCGCGGTACCACCAAAGTGGAACGTACGCATCGTCAACTGCGTTCCAGGCTCACCAATCGACTGCGCAGCTATGACACCCACAGCTTCACCGACGTTAATCAGACGGCCTGAAGACATATCGCGACCATAGCACTTAGCACAAATTCCGCGTGGCGCTTCACAAGTCAATACGTTAAAACAATGCGCAATCTCTATCTCAAGACTATCGATCATTTTAGAATCATCTTCGTTGATCAAGTGGCCTTTTTTGAGAAGGACTTCGCCTGTTTTTGGTTGGATGAGATCTTCAGATAACACACGGCCAAAGATACCTTCGCCGAGTGATTGTTTAACATCGCCACCTTCACGACGAGGACTAAAAGGCATACCCTTTTCGACGCCGCAATCAAAGTAATTGATGATGCTATCTTGCGCGACATCAACAAGTCGACGAGTCAAGTATCCAGAACTCGCAGTTTTAAGAGCTGTATCCGCCAAACCCTTACGCGCACCATGTGTAGAAGTAAAGTACTCAAGAACAGAAAGTCCTTCACGGAAGTTAGCTGTAATTGGCGTTTCGATAATCTCACCAGAAGGCTTAGACATCAATCCGCGCATACCAGCAAGCTGCTTAATTTGCTGCTTGGATCCCCGCGCTCCAGAGTCGGCCATCATAAAGATCGGGTTGTCACTGGCAACAACTCGTTCCTGACCTTTGTAATCTTTGCGTTTCGTTGTAGAAATGTTTGTAATCATCGTATCAGCGATTTGCTCAGTTACTTTCGCCCAAATATCGATAACTTTATTGTAACGTTCGCCTTCAGTCAAAAGACCTTCAGAATATTGTTCTTTAATCTTTTTAACTTCTTCGTAAGCATCATTTAATAAATCTTTTTTCTCGTCAGGAACAATCATGTCGCCGATACCGATAGAAAGACCTGCTTGTGTAGAATAGTAGTAACCCAAAGACCGCAACGCATCTGCTAATAAAACAGTCTTTTTTGGGCCTGAAAATCTAAAGGCTTGAGAAACAAGCACAGCGAGTTCTTTTTTACCCATTGTTTTATTAATCATCGCGAAAGGAACTTCGCTTGGCAATACTTCTGACATAAGTACGCGGCCTACTGTCGTGAGAGTTCTCACGCCGGCAATACTCATAAAAATAGGCGCCTGCAAACTCACTTCACCATGGTCAAAAGCCGCTCTGACGTCTTCTGGATTTGCAAAGTTACGTCCGCCACCTTTGGCTCCGACATCGTCTTTAGTCAAATAGTAAATCCCAAGAACGATATCTTGACTCGGAACGATCATTGGCGAGCCAGACGCCGGGCTTAAAATATTGTTGGTCGACATCATTAAAACACGAGCTTCGACCTGGGCTTCAACAGATAAAGGTACGTGAACAGCCATCTGGTCACCGTCAAAGTCGGCATTGAAAGCCATACAAACCAAGGGGTGCAACTGTATTGCTTTACCTTCGATTAATATAGGCTCGAATGCTTGAATACCAAGTCGGTGAAGCGTTGGAGCACGGTTCAATAGAACTGGGTGTTCCTTCGTCACTTCCTCAAGAATGTCCCAAACTTCTGGACGCTCTTTTTCAACCAGTTTCTTTGCGCTTTTAATGGTTGAAACAATGCTATGTTCTTCGAGTTTGTTGTATAGAAAAGGCTTGAATAATTCGATTGCCATTTTCTTAGGCAAACCGCACTGATGCAAACGCAACTGCGGACCAACCACGATGACAGAACGGCCAGAGTAATCGACACGTTTTCCGAGCAAGTTTTGACGGAAACGACCTTGTTTACCTTTTAACATGTCAGACAAAGAGCGAAGTGGTCGCTTGTTTGGACCCGTGAAGACCTTGCCACGACGACCGTTATCAAAAAGCGCATCAACAGATTCTTGCAACATACGTTTTTCGTTACGTACAATGATCTCTGGTGCATTTAATTCCATTAGACGTAACAAACGATTGTTACGATTGATCACTCTACGGTAAAGATCATTAAGATCTGAAGTTGCAAAACGACCGCCATCTAAAGGAACTAAGGGGCGTAAATCCGGAGGCAGAACAGGAATAACCGTCAACATCATCCATTCTGGCTTTTGTAAAAATTCACCCGACTCGTCTGACATTGCAAAAGATTCTAAGATTTTAAGGCGTTTTTGTAACTTTTTACGAGTCGCTTCAGAACCGCAATCAACAAGCTTGTCGCGGATATCATCGATAATATCTTCAATACGTAGCTTTGAAAGCAATTCTTGGACGGCTTCTGCACCAACACCAGCGCGGAAAGCGCCGTTGCCGAACTCCATCAGAGCTTCGTCATACTCTTCTTCGCCAAGAACTTTTCCAACTTTTAATTTCGTAGTTTCAACATCACCTGGATCAAGCACAACGTAAGACTCACTATAAAGAACTCTTTCGATATCTTTTAAAGCGATATCTAAAATCGTGCCGATACGAGAAGGCAAAGATTTCAAAAACCAAATATGCGCAACAGGAGTTGCCAAATTTATATGGCCTAGGCGCTCACGACGAACTTTAGAGTGGATAACTTCCACTCCGCACTTATCGCAAACAATACCACGGTGCTTCATGCGCTTGTATTTTCCGCAGATGCACTCATAGTCGCGCACCGGTCCAAAAATCTTAGCGCAGAACAAGCCGTCACGCTCTGGCTTAAAAGTCCGATAATTTATTGTTTCGGGCTTTTTAACTTCACCAAAAGACCAACTACGAATCTTTTCTGGCGACGCGATCGAAATTTTTATAGCACTAAAATCTAGAGGATCTACCGGTTTATCAAAAAAATTTGGTATCTCTTTCAAAGTGCTCTCTCCTTCTTATTGGTGCAAGCTATCAACGCCGACTTCGCTTCCGCCCTCTTGGATCAAGGTAATATCAAGACCCAAACTTTGCAGTTCTTTAACTAAAACGTTAAAGCTCTCAGGCAAGCCAGGCGTCATCTGATTATTGCCTTTTACTATAGACTCATACATGCGAGTTCGTCCTAGAACGTCATCTGACTTCACAGTCAACATTTCTTGTAGACTGAACGCTGCACCATAAGCTTCAAGCGCCCAAACTTCCATCTCACCCAAACGCTGGCCACCAAACTGGGCTTTACCACCTAGGGGCTGCTGCGTTACTAAAGAGTATGGACCAATTGAACGCGCATGGATTTTTTCTTCAACCAAGTGATGCAGTTTCAATACGTACATAACACCAACAGTCACTCGGTTGTTGAATTTATTGCCTGTTAAGCCGTCATAAAGTTCAATCTTACCGTCTGAGTCGAGGTCAACCCAGCCAAGAGCTTCACGCACTTCATCTTCTGTCGCACCATCAAAAACTGGGTTTGCAATACAAATCCCGTCTTTGTACTTTTTAATAAACTCAATTAATTGCTGATCTGAACAGCTATTAACGAATTTTTTAACTTCACTGTATTGAACATCTTTTTCCCAGACCTTTAAGATCAACTCTGTGATCGCAGGACGGTTAAACGACTTCTCAATCAATTCCTTGAGCTTGTCACCGATATTTTTACAGGCCCAACCCAAATGCGTTTCTAAAATTTGTCCCACGTTCATCCGCGAAGGAACACCAAGAGGGTTCAGCACGATATCAACCGGCTTACCATTCGCGCTGAAAGGCATATCTTCTTCTGGAAGAATTCTCGAAACAACACCTTTATTACCGTGGCGACCAGCCATTTTATCACCGACTTGAAGCTTACGCTTAATCGCGATATAGACTTTTACCATCTTGATAACACCAGGAGGCAGCTCGTCACCTTTGCGAACTTTTTTGATCTGTTCATCAGTCATAAACTTGATCAAATCAATTTTTTCTTTAAGGTCATCCATTACTTTTTTAAGCAATGAATTCTTCTCCGCGCTGCTCACACTCACCTTACCCCATAAGGTATAAGGCAAGCTGGACAAAGCTTCAGTCGTTAAAGCCGCGCCTTTTGCAAGAATAATTTCTTTTTTGTCATTAATAACAGCTTCTGCTGCGGTGGTGCCCTCAGTAATTTTGAGGATTTTACCAATCGCAGAATCTTTAATGATGTTTATTCGATCGGCTTCATCTTTGCGCAAACGCGAAATCTCTTGTTCTTCAATAGCTAAACTACGTGAGTCTTTGCCAACACCTTCACGAGCGTAAACCTTTGCTGCAATAACAGTACCTACAACTCCTGGAGGAACTCGTAAGGATGTGTCACGGACATCACCAGCTTTTTCACCGAAGATTGCTCTTAATAATTTTTCTTCTGGTGTCAGCTGGGTTTCACCTTTTGGTGTGATCTTCCCGACCAACAAGTCATTTGGCTTCACCTCTGCACCGATGCGAATAATTCCAGCATCATCAAGATTTGCCAAAGCTTCTTCACCGATATTCGGAATATCAGCTGTAATTTCTTCCTGACCTAATTTTGTATCACGAGAGATACACTCAAGTTCCTGGATGTGCACACTGGTAAAGAGGTCTTCTTTAACCATGCGCTCAGAAATTAAAATAGAATCTTCGAAGTTGTATCCATTCCATGGCATAAATGCCACAGTGATATTTTGGCCAAGAGCCAGCTCACCCATTTCAGTAGCAAAGCCATCCGCTACGATATCACCTTTACGCACGCGCTCACCCAAACGCACAATCGGCTTTTGGTTGACGCAAGTATCGTTGTTAGATCGTTTATACTTTTCAAGAGTGTAAATATCTACATCCGCACCCACTTCTGTAATGCTATGGCTATCATCGTCAGTTTTTATAACAATACGATCTGCATCGACAGCAGCAACAGTTCCGTCACGCTTAGCAACTATGGTTCGCCCAGAGTCGCGAGCAACAATGCGCTCCATACCAGTACCCACGATAGGCGCACTTGTATTAATGAGCGGCACTGCTTGACGCATCATGTTCGAGCCCATCAAAGCTCGGTTGGCATCGTCATTTTGCAAAAACGGAATAAGTGAAGCTGCAACTGAACCCAACTGAGTTGAGGCCACATCTTGCAAATCTGCTTCTTCACGACGGACAGTTTCGCTCTCACCAGAACGTCGAGCATAAATGAGATCCGAAGGATCGCCTTCACCGGAAGTAACCTGCGCGATGACGTGATCTTTGTGCTCTTCTGTCGCTGTATAATATGTGACTTTGCCAAAATTAGGCGAATTCTGGTCTATCGTCTTATATGGAGTTTCAATAAATCCGAATTCATTCACCCGCGCATATGTTGCAAGCGAGGATATCAAACCAATGTTTGGACCCTCAGGCGTTTCAATTGGACAAATACGACCATAATGCGTTGGATGCACGTCGCGTACTTCGAAACCTGCACGCTCACGACTTAGACCCCCTGGACCTAGAGCCGATAAACGCCGCTTATGGGTAATCTCAGAAAGTGGGTTCGTTTGATCCATAAATTGGCTCAATTGCGAACTTCCAAAAAATTCCTTCACTACAGCGGATGCTGGCTTATTATTTATAAAATCATGTGGCAATAAGGTATCGATATCTTGAAGCTGCAAGCGCTCACGCACCGCACGCTCAATACGCAATAAACCAATACGGTATTGATTTTCAAGAAGCTCACCAACCGCCCTAACCCGACGGTTACCAAGATGGTCGATATCATCGATATAGCCAGAGCCACTCTTAAGATGCAGAAGATATGCTACAGTTTTGAGAATATCTTCACGAGATAAAGTTCTATGCTCGATCGGCAACTCAACACCTAAGCGTTCATTGAGTTTCATCCGTCCAACGGCGCTTAAATCATAGCGCTCTGGATTAAAAAATAAATTATCAAATAAAGCTGTAGCAGCTTCGATAGTTGGAGGATCACCTGGACGTAAACGCTTATAGATTTCTACAATCGCGTCGTCTTTGGTCGCGACCTTGTCATCGACAAGAGTATTTCTAAGCGAAGAGTCAACGTTTACACCATCGATAAAGAGAATGCTAAATACATCAACACCATTCTCAATCATGGTATCGAGCATTTCTTCGTCATCTATCTCGGTGTTGATGGGATATATTAAAGAACCATCTTTACCAACGACATCCGCCGCGATATATTTACCAACAAAACTTTGTTTATCAAGAATTTGATATTCAATACCAGCAGCCTGCAATTGTTTGATTGCTGCAACAGAAATACGACGATTTTTCTTAACAAAAACTTTTCCAGTTTTTGGGTCTGCAATATCTGCACTCGCTCTTTGACCTTTTAAAAGTTCAAAGTCGAGCTTTTTCTCAAAAATGCCTTTTTTAATTCTGATAACTTCTTTTTTGTAAAAATAATCAAGAATTTCTTTTTCAGTATATCCTAAAGCCTTCATTAAAATCGTCGCATGCATTTTACGACGACGATCAATTCTGACATAAAGAGTGTCTTTGCTATCAAATTCTAAATCTAACCAGCTTCCACGGTATGGAAT
>JAGOVF010000180.1 GCA_018060885.1 Oligoflexales bacterium
TAGCCAACTGCAAATAACTAGGTCTGCCTGGTGAGCACAGCTTAGCAACCATGGCCTCCTTCATCTCTCTAGAATAACGACGCATTTAGGTAATTCCTTTACCACCCCCAACTCTGATTATTATTTTTAAATTTTATACGACAACATTCCTGACGCAGGGGGGTTAAAGCCCATCCCACTCTATTATTTAACCTTAAACCTCCAGATTCTAGTCGCTCAGCTGCTTCTTCGTCACTAAATCCCATTTTTTCCTTAACAATCGGGACAAGGTTTAGTCTGGGATTAGTAATTTCTTTCTGAGTTGCAACCACTTCAAGAACTGGGCGCAAAAAAGATCTAAAGCTAGGAATTGTCATTGTTCTCTCTCAATTAAATTTTAATTGTTAAGATTTTATCATAAGCTGAGAGTCAATGCGGCAACTTTCCTAAAATGCAGGGTTTTTGGGCTGTGAGTTGATGTCAAGTTTCAAATCCTTTGGCAAAGTTTTGACTTTGCATATTTCCGCAATCTTTCCAGTGTCGTCAACAAATATGATAGCCCCCATTTTAATTTTCGGCACTTTTAGGTTTCTTTTTGGAAGTTCCTTTTTTATAAAATCCCAGGCGGATTTGTACTTCGAAACGCGGTTTTTAATGGTACTAGAATCGTCGCATGTAAAAATAAGAACTGATTTGCTTTTTACATCTTCATGAAAACCAATGGTAGCAAAATGAACTAATGCCGAATCGACTAAATCACCCTTTGAATTTACGCGATCTTTATTTATGATTTCCCCAAGCGATTTTTTTAAATCGTTTGTCGAAATATTGAGATACGATTTAGATAGTGTATTTAAAAATAGAGGAACATTATGAATGCTTTCATATGACAATTGAATTCCTCGAAAAACACTAATGTTTCTTCTTTTTTTCACAGTTTCATACAGATCTAAAAAACTTCTTATGGCAATTAATGCCGCTATTTTTGGAGGGTAGTTATAAGCATAAAGCCTATCGTATGCTAAGTATTCCGCAAAATTTCTTCTGTATTTATCAGACTCTAAATACATTGAATTCAATTTGTCTAACCACTTTGCGCCGTGTTCATTTAGTTGCATCTTCCTTTTTTTTAAGAGATTTAAAATGTTATCAAAACTAAGTTCATCCCAATTTAAATACTTATTAAAAAAATATTCTATAACTATGTTCTTTATCTCTTTTTCCGAATCTAGATTTTTAATTTTACAATTTATTTCTATTGTATCTTGATCAGAATTAGAAACACGTTTGAACCCTAAAAACTCGAGGATTATAGAGGGACATATGGTGATGGGGACATTCAATGGATCTAAATTAATGCGGTTTATTTTGATGCTTTCGAAAAAATTCTTATAGAAATCTAAGTTTTTATCTAATAGTCGACTCAGGACACTTTGATCGAAAAAAATTCTGAATTTGTCGTGCTCGAGATTAATAAATCACCAATTTTTGTATAGATTAATAATTATAAAACATTAAGAAATTGCTTTGGCCCCCATTTGATGGCTACCCTTTTTTGAATTGCTAGTCTAACAACTAAAGTTAATTTTAAAAAATAAATTCAAGATTAACTTTAGTAAAATCTAATGAATTTTGAAGGTATGTAGATCTCCTCTGCTTAGTTAATTTCTAGTTAAGATAGATTCATTTGTTCTAGATGCTGAGCGTTTTCCAATTTCTAATCGTTAAACTGTAAATACTCAAAGAGATGGTTCATTAGGACATCAGGTACCGCTTCCGCTTGATAGGTTCTCATCTCAGTTAAAGTTAACATGTAATAGCTATTTTCCAACTGGAAGTATCTTGTATGACGCATAATCGAGCTGACTGGATAAATAAGAAATTTTATTCCCAAATATTTCTTTGACGGCACCTTTCAACGCAGAGCTACTTCTAACTCCGAATATGACCTCAGATATTTCCCAATCTATTTTGTCTACGAATCCAGTCCCATCGGGAAGTTGTGTAAATTTGTTAGGCTGATTCAGCCGAACAAGTCGCCATTCATTTTCGTACTGCCAATCTATAAACTTCGTAGTTATTGCTTGGTAAATTTGATCATTTATTCTTTTTTCTTCAAAGGTTGTATTTCCGCTTAATGGTAGGGTTCTAGCTGTTGAATAAATTACTTTATGCAGATTATTCTTTTTTGTAGTAATTTTGTATTCAATACATATTCCTTTATGGTCTTTGCAGTAATGGCTCCACATAAGTGCGGAATTATTTTTGTCAGAAACACAAAATACACCATAGTTATCCCTGACTGTACGATATTTGAGAGCTGGTATTTTTAAATCAAAAGATTTTTCGACATCTTCGATGTTTTTTGTTGGGATTTCGAGATGGCTAAGAAATAGAATAATGTCAGAATAGATAGGTGACTTCAATTCAATCCATCGCCGAACTTTTTCTTTATGGTTAGTGTCTAGATCGCTGTTATTTATATAGTTGACAACGTGGGTTCGAAAGCTTGGGTCACATTGTGACTCGAATCGGAATTGTGCTTCGGCCGGATCGTTTAAACTGGCAAGCAATGCAAATTTTATATTTCCTTCTGCAATACTCTCCAAAATTATACGATCAGATTTGCCTTCCTCTAATAGATTTTCGTCAATTGAAAGGTATTTATAAAGGTAGAATTCTTGAATGTGCAAATTTAACATCCTTACATTAGAAAACTAAAGTTTTTTAGTTTATTTTTCATTTCTTTGTAGGATGGCAGCACACTCGCCACCAATACCCAAAACTCCTTCGAATGATTCAAGTGCTTAAGATGGCAAAGTTCATGCACAACCACATAGTCAACCACAGAGCTGGGAGCTGCGATAATCTGCCAATTGAAACTAATCACTCCATCGGGTGTGCAACTCCCCCATTGGCTTTTGAAGTCGCCGACTCTGATTTCTTTGGGTTCGAGTGCTAATTTATTTGCGAAGTATTTTACTCTGAGTTCTAGCTTTTCTTTTGCAATGCTTTTGTAAAATTCAATGACTTCTTTTTCGACATCTGATGCTATGCCGCTCATACTGTTTGCGAGGAGTCTATCGCCTTCTTGTTTGGCTGGGCCGACATGACCTTTGATTACTTTTAATCGATATTCTTTGCCTAATAGAGGAAAAGACTCTCCGGAAATAAACTCTCTTTTGCGATGTGCAGGAAAATCTTTAACTTCTCGTAGTTTTTCTACGATCCAGTTGGTTTTTTTCTTTATTAAGGCGTTGACTTGCAGCTGGCCGTATCCTTCGGGCACGATGACTTTGACGATTTGCCCAGGAAGAATCTCGATCGCAGGGTTCTTTCTTTTTGCCGAGTGCTCGATCTCGATGTTTAGACTTTCAATCATTGCTGAACTTCACTCCCGCTAGGTCCATAAATCGATTAGTAATTGTCGTGATCATTTTTTTATCTTCTGCAATGTCACAAAAAAAAGTGTCATCGAGCATGTGGCGGATTTTTTTGCGCGCTTGTTTGATCTCTAGCGGTTTTTTGGGGAAGTCCACGATTTTCATAACTTCCTCTAAGGAGTTGACGATTTTGGTAGTTAAAGTCACCAGCTCGGCTTCTAGTTTTTTATCTTCAATGCGATCAGGATATTTTTCCGCAACTTCTGCCTTTAAAATTCTAAAAAAGGCATGTTCTGTATCTGTGAATCCGTAATGTTCCGCTTCTTCTTGGCGCTTGTGCTCCATGCTCTCTCTAAAGGTGAAAAGTAATCCAACTAAGTCATCCCACTTCTCATTTTTGGTCCTTAGGATTTCGGCAAGTTTTTTGCTGAGCTCTTTATAGTATTCAGGATTTTGATCTGAGTTGATTTTGATGTGATTCTTGATGGCGTATTCAAGTTCAAGTGCCTGAGTTTTGAGAGTCTTCTGTGCTCTGATTTCTTCCATAAATTTAGTGTCGAAGAGGGGAGTCGGTGGGATACGTGGATCGACACCAGTCGAGTAAATATGTTCATCAATGAGTTTTTTTACCTTAGCACCAGCATCGGCGATATTCAGCTGCTCATCACGGTAACGATTCTTTGCGCCATGATTGATTTTACCGAGTTTACGCATATTACGGATAAAAGGTGTGGCACCTTTGTCCGGCAGAACTGCATTCATAGAGGCTAGAAATTTTTTAAAATCGATTTCAAAGTTTGCTCGTTTCTCTTCGTCTCTTAGACTATCGATGCACTCGTCAATATGATCAATACCATCAGGAAAATGGGCTATCACCTTAGTGTGTCTGGCTTCTAGTTTCGGGATTTCATCTTTAAAAGGCTGTAAAGCACCCTTAACATCCTTAGCCGAGAAGATCTCCAAGGCTTCTTTCAGATATTCTGACAATCCATAATAGTCGACGATATAGCCATATTCTTTACCTTTGCGGGTTCGGTTGACTCTTGCAATTGCTTGTAGGAGTGTGTGTTCTTTAAGTTTGCGGTCAAGATACATGACCTGTTCTATCGGGGCATCAAAGCCAGTTAAAAGCATGTCTTTAACAATGAGGATGCTGAGTTTGTCCTCTTCCATCGGCCTTTTGAAACGACTGATGGCGATTTCCTGATTACTTTTATCGGAATATCTTTTGAAAAACTCTTCATCATTATGATTGCCTGAGATTATGACGGCACATTCTGGTCCATTAAGTCGTTCGATTGCTTCTTTATAAAGAACTGCAGCTCTACGGCTTGCGGCGACGATCTGTGCTTTAAAACCTTCCGGCTCAATTTTGTTTCTGTAGTGCTCAAGAATATCAGCTGCTATCATTTCGATACGCTTTGGCGCTTCAAGAACTGCTATTTCTTTTCCGTGATTGCGAATGATTTGGTCTCGTTCTTCCTGGGTGTATTCTTTAAAGTATGTTTCAAACAGTTTATCGAGAGAATCGCCAGTGACTTTTGTTTGGGATTCACGGCCTTCGTATATGATCTGCACCGTCGCCCCGTCTTGGACGGCTTGCTCGATCGTATATTGATCAATGTAGGAACCGAATTCCTTTTGGGTTTTATCGTTTTTCATCAAAGGCGTACCAGTCAGGGCAATTTTCGGAGCATTGGGTAGGGCGGTATTTATATTCGCGCCGAATGTTTTGTAATGACCTCGGTGGGCTTCGTCGATCAAGACGATTATTTTTTCCGAAGAATTTAATTCTTCAAAAACATCCATTTCTCGTTCTTGGAACTTTTGCAGCATGCCTGTAATCAGATCCGAGCTGTCTTGTGCAAGAAGTTCTTTAAAGTGAGCGACGTTTTTAGCTTCGATGATAGTTTCGTCCAGCACTTCTTTGAAGCTATCTGTAAGCTGACGATGCAGATCTGTCCGATCAGTGATAAACACCATTTTATAGTCTTTGAGCAGTGGATCACGCCTGATTTTTGTTGCCAAAAACGCCATGGTGAGCGATTTTCCAGAACCTTGAGTGTGCCAAATGACTCCGCCTCGATCTTTGCGAGTCGAGCCAGACTTGAGTCTCTCAAGGGC
>JAGOVF010000057.1 GCA_018060885.1 Oligoflexales bacterium
GTACTTGAATGAGCTTGTTTTTATCGCCTTTTATAGTATTAAAACGCTCATCTAGGTTCACACTCAGATCAAATGAATGTAGATCAAAACCCATTTTAATAAAACTAACAGCCTGCTCAACAACAGTTCGCACATCAACCTTCTCTAGCTGCTTTTTTGGACTTTTTGAATGCGGTTGAGTCCGAGCGAATTCTAATAAACTCTCAACAATTTCCTTACAGCGTAGCGCAGCTTGTTCAATTTCTTTTGCATCTAAATAGCCGCTACTATTTTTTGGCAATTCTCTTAGCAGCATTTGTGTAAAAACAAGAATGCCCCCCAAGGGATTATTGATTTCGTGGGCTATACCTCCCGCCAATAAACCAATCGAAGCCAATTTCTCACTTTGAGAGAGTTGTTGAGCGAGAAGCTTTGCCTCAGTGCGATCACGATAAACTTGCACGACTCCATCTAATTGGTTTTTTGCATTGTAGAAGGGTTGAGAAGTCACTTCAAAATGGCGGGTATTCTGCGAAAGGCTTAACTCAAAACCAAGTGGCTCTGCGCTCTTTATGGCCTCTGTCAAGCGGCAAGACTCACAAGGCTTTTTATTGCCCGCAAAAACTTCATAACACTTTTTGCCAATTAAGCTCTGAACCTTGCTTTGCTTTGCAAAGACGGCCATCGCTTTATTAGCTTTGACGATTTCGTATTGTGGATTAACAATCATCAAAGGATCGACCAAGGCATCAATGGTTGCCATCCATTGACGCTTCAACTCCTCAACAAAAACCAAAGTCTCTTGGTGATTTTGCTTTTCTGCTACTTGCAACTTAAGGTTTTTAGCAGCCATTCATAGACTCTTTGTTGCACATTGAATTTGCGACATTAATGAGCGATATTGATCTCACTAAAAATATCTATGTTTAATTTACTGACATCTTTGAGTCGGTCAAATAGCTCATCTTGAACTTTAGATACCTTTTCATCAAAACTCCATGCAAGTGCATGAAGCAACACTTCATCCATATGCTCGACTGCGACCATTTTCACATCGGCAAGTACAGATTTTGGTATATCTTGTACATCTTTGAGGTTCTCTTTTGGAAACAAAATTTTTGTAATCCCACCGCGATGAGCAGCTAAAACTTTTTCCTTCAATCCACCTATCGCCAAACAATGACCGCGCAAGGTAATCTCACCCGTCATCGCAACATTTCTACTTACGGGTCTACCTGTTACCGCGCTGGTAATTGCTGTTGCCATACAAATCCCTGCAGAAGGGCCGTCTTTTGGTATGGCACCTTCAGGAACGTGGATATGTAGGTCGATTTTTTGATAATAGTCTTCTGCGAGTCCTAAGAAAGTTGAACGCGACCGCACATAACTGTTTGCGGCTTGCACAGACTCTTGCATCACTTCACCGAGTTTTCCTGTCACTGTGACTTTACCTTTTCCTGGTAAAACAGCGACTTCCACGGACAACAAGTCTCCACCCACCTCAGTCCAAGCTAAGCCGGTGCAAATCCCAACCTGATCGTGGGTCTCTTGCAGGCCTATGCGATAGCGTTGCGCGCCTAAATACTTTTGAATAGACTTTTCATTTATTTTTTCTTTGATAATAACGTTTTTGACTACTGGCTTTCGATACGTTGACGAACCATCAACAGCTACGGCTTCGTGAGCGCTTGTTTTTGGAATTTCTACAATTTTAGATTTTGCGAGCTCAGGCGAAGGTGTCGGAAATTCTTTATTATGACGGCTCAAGTGTCGCCGCGCGACTTTGCGCAAGACTGAAGATATTTCCCGTTCAAGATTACGGACACCAGCTTCTCGCGTATAAAAGCGAATAAGTTCTTTCACAGCTCCGGGAGAGAATATAAGATCTTCTGGGTTTAAACCATTGTCCTTCAAGGCTTTTGGCACTAAATAGTTCTTGGCAATTTCTGCTTTTTCTTGCTCCGTGTAACCCGAAAGGCTGATCAATTCCATACGATCCATCAGCGGGCGTGGAATTGTGTGTGCTGTATTTGCTGTCGCAAAAAACAAACAATGCGACAAATCAAAATCAAGATCAAGATAATGATCGTTAAACGTGTGATTCTGGGCTGGATCAAGCACCTCAAGCAAAGCTGACGATGGATCACCACGATAGTCGGCAGATAATTTATCGATTTCGTCTAACAAGATAAGTGGATTCGAAGTCTCTGCTTTTTTTATAGCTTGAATTATTTTGCCCGGCATTGATCCAATATATGTTCTTCTATGTCCACGAATCTCAGCTTCGTCTCTAACACCCCCTAGGGCGATTCTTACAAAACTGCGGCCAGTAGCTTCGGCAATGCTTTTTGCCAGTGATGTCTTACCAACACCAGGAGGTCCGACCAAACACATGATTGGCCCTTTGACCTCTTCCACAAGGCTATTGATGGAAAGATATTCTAATATGCGGTCCTTTACTTTCGTTAAACCATAGTGGTCTCTATCGAGAATTTCTTCCGCGTAATTAACATCGGTAATTTCTTTCGAAAACTCACCCCAAGGTAAAGATAAAACGGTATCGATATAATTTCTCACTACGGTAGCCTCTGCTGCCATAGGTGACATCGACTTAAGCTTTTTAAGTTCTTTGTTGACCTTTTCGCGGGCTTCTTTGCTTAATTTTTTCTTCTTTATAAGTTTTTCAATCTCAACTAATTCGCCTCGTCCATCTTCGCGCTCGCCTAACTCTTTTTGTATAGCTGCCATTTGCTCATTGAGGTAATACTCTTTTTGCGTCTTTTCCATTTGGCGCTTAACCCGCGCCCTGATTTTCTTTTCAACTCGAATAATTTCTATCTCTGATTGGATAAATCCATAAATAGTTTCGAGTCGTTTTTTAGGATCAAGCTCTTCAAGCATGGCTTGTTTATCAGCGAGTTTTAAAGAAGAAAGATGAGCTACCAGTGTATCGGCAAGTTTCGATTCATCTTCTACTTGCGCAATTGAAAGCAACATTTCAGGAGGAATGCGCTTATTCAAACGCACATAATTATCAAAAGCTTGTTTGACTGTTCTGACGAGCGCTTCGTTTTCTACTCCGCCACTTGGTAGCTCTTCAGAATACTCTACTTCAACACAATGGTAGTCGCTAGCTTCATCGAGAAATCTAGTAATCTTCGCTCTTTTATATCCCTCTACCAAAACTTTGACTGAGCCATCTGGTAGTTTTAACAACTGCAATATATTTGCTATGGTGCCAGTCGTGAAAATTTCACTGGAACTTGGATCATCAATTTTTGCATTTTTTTGCGCCGCCAAGAGAATTTTCTTGTCGCCCATCATCGCTTGATCCAAGGCTAATATGGACTTCTGTCTCCCCACAAAAAGTGGCACAACTGTAGAAGGAAAGACCAAGATGTCCCGGAGGGGTAATAAAGGAATCACGATTTTTGTCTCTTCACTACGTTCATTTAAATCGTATGCCATTCGAAGCACCCCCATTTACGCTGCAACAAACTAATGAATCTATCTTTAAATTTTATCCGATTGATTAAAAAGATGATAGTACCGAGGGCAAAGTTATCACAGTCTTTTTTTGCATGGGGAATAAAAAACAGAGCTAAGTCAGCAAAACAAAAAAGCCTGGGTCGTTTTATTTAAAAAAACCCAGGCCTTAAAAATTGCTTATTTGACTTTTTTTGCTAGTTATCAGCTTTTGCTGTTGGCAGTAAACTCTCTGGCCACCTTTGGCTCAGAACTTGCTTTCGCCGCTTGGCTTCGGCTGGCCTTCTCTTCTTCACTCAAGTAGACCATGATCGGCTCTGCCGCATCCACTATTACTTCCTCAGTAATAATGACTTCTTTTAAGTCCGTTTGGCTTGGAACTTCGTACATTATATCAAGCATTGCTGTTTCTAAAATCGAACGTAATCCCCGAGCCCCTGTGCGGCGTTTTAAAGCTTCCTTCACGACAGCCTTAAGTGCACCTTCGGAAAACTTTAATTCAACGTTTTCTAGTTCAAAGAGCTTTCTGAACTGTTTCACGATCGCATTTTTGGGCTCTGTTAAAATCTCGATCAAAGCCGCTTCCGTCAATTCTTCCAGTGTACAAAGAACTGGCAGACGACCGATAAACTCTGGAATGAGACCAAATTTCATTAAGTCATCTGTTCGGATCTGCGCAAGTAGTTTAGAAACATCTTTTTTCTTCTTTGATTGAACGTCTGCACCAAAGCCGACACTAGAAACTTCAATGCGTTCTGCAATAATATTTTCAATTCCTGCAAATGCACCACCGCAGATAAATAATATATTGGTCGTATCAACTTGCAAAAATTCCTGTTGCGGATGCTTGCGTCCACCCCTTGGCGGCACATTTGCAATGGTACCTTCGATGATTTTTAATAAAGCTTGCTGAACGCCTTCACCAGACACATCGCGCGTGATGGAAGGATTTTCGCCTTTGCGCGCGATTTTATCGATTTCGTCAATATAGCCAATACCGCGCTGAGCAGTCTCTACATCGTAATCAGCCGCTTGTAATAAATTCAAAATAATATTCTCGACATCTTCTCCAACATAACCAGCTTCAGTGAGATTGGTTGCATCGGAAATGGTGAACGGAACATTTAAGATTTTTGCTAGCGTTTGAGCGAGTAATGTTTTACCACTTCCCGTCGGCCCAATTAGCAAGATATTTGACTTCGCTAATTCGACATCATCTGCCTTTATATTCGTTTCAATGCGCTTATAGTGATTGTGAACAGCTACAGATAATGTTCTCTTAGCTTGCTCTTGTCCGATGATAAAATCATCGAGAATACGTTTGATGTCTTTTGGATTTGGTACTTTTCCACTTGGATTTAGCGGCTCTTCTTTTTCGACTTCTTCCGCAATGATATCATTACAAAGCTGAATGCACTCATCACAAATATAGACGTTAGGACCGGCAATAAGTTTTTTTACTTCTCGTTGACCCTTGCCACAAAAACTGCAGTGAAGACCATTTTCTTTACTTGCCATAAGCTCCCCTCATTTCATCTGCTTTAGAACCCACGTCCCACTTCAGTCTACAAGCCAATCATTAAAACACCATCAAATTCATGCCTCAGGGCGAGATTTCTTCGCTGGTTCTATAACATCGTCAACTATGCCGTATTCTTTAGCTTCTTGAGCCGACATAAATTTATCCCGGTCAATATGCTGAAGAATATCTTCATATTTTTGTCCCGTATGGTTAGATAAAATCTTAGTCATACGATCTTTTAACTTAATCACTTCTGTCGCCTGAATTTCGATGTCTGTCGCTTGACCAGTTGCACCACCCAAAGGCTGATGGATCATAATACGAGAGTTCGGCAAAGCGAAGCGTTTGCCAGGTTCTCCAGCCGCCAATAACCAAGCACCCATACTGGCACATTGACCGATGCAATAAGTCCTAACCTGAGAGCGGATCATTTGCATGGTGTCATATATTGCTAATCCAGCTGTTACCGAGCCACCGGGAGAATTTATATATAAGTGAATGTCTTTATCAGGATCTTTCCCTTCTAATAACAACATTTGGGCAATGATGACGTTTGCAACATCATCCATGACGGGAGTACCTAAAAATATAATCCTGTCATTAAGGAGCCTTGAATAAACATCCCAAGAACGCTCGCCGCGATTTGACTGTTCAACCACAATTGGAATCAATGCCATACAAAACCTTTCTTTTGCAAAAATATCAAACACCTAGGCGTAGATATCCTTCTATTATGCTCCATAAATACATTTCGACAAGGTCTTAAATTACTTTAGACTGAAAATAGATAATTGCTAGCACTAGCATCACTTGGTCAGGCAAGAGTTTGACATAGGCTCAAAGATTTCAGCAGATTAAATTATCCTGCAAATATTTAGAAGAAGCTTCGCTCGCTTTCAAAAGCTAAACTAAAATTCAGCAATACATTAAAGATTAACCGGAATTTCACTGACCTTCGCAGCACTAATGATGTAAGCCATCGACTTTTCTAACTGCATATTATCTTTAATTTTATCAGCAAATTGTTGGCGATACTTTGCCAGCAGTTCAGGCTGTTCTGCCGCCTGAGGAATCAACTGCTTGAGGCGCTCTTCGATATCAGTATCCGTAACTTGTAAGGCCTCTTTTTCGGCAACTTTCCATAACATCAGGGTCGTTTTGGCACGTTTTTCAGCTTCAGTTCTGAGACTATCGCGGAATCTCTGGTCTTGTTGAGCTCTCTTGCGCACATCTTCCGAAGGCCAGTTTTGTTCACCTATCATGCCATCGATAACTTGATCAATCATTGACGGCGGCACATCAAAACTATTTGTTTGTAATAGGCTTTCTACAACACGATTTTCTAAGCTTTGGCGACGCATTCTCTCGGCGACTCGATCAAGGTTTTCGCGTATTTTTTCCTTTAAATCCTCTAAAGACGAAGCCTCTAAATCTTTGGCAAACTCGTCGTTTAAAGTCGGCAATTCAACTTCTTCGAGGGCATCTAACTTAACATGGAAATGCAAATGTCTGCCTGCTAGTTCTGAGTCCTGGTAGTCCTGCGGAACATTGACGTGGATCATCTTTTCTTCGCCGACCGACATGCCGACGATGCCTCTGTCCAAGTCTTCAATCAGCTCCTTTTGACCTAAAGTCACCGTCAATTTATCAGCAGTTAATCCCGCGACAGCTTGATCTTCTTCTGTGTGAGAATGCGATCCACCCGTTACATGATGGCTGATAGTAGCCAAATTACCGACTTGGGCCTTAGATCCCGATGCCAGGCTCTTTTTACTACCATGTCGTCGCTGAAGTTGAGTCAACTCTTTAGTGACAGACTCCTCATTGACGACGTATTTATCGCAGCTAACAGTCAAGTCCTTGTAGCCAGTGACTTCGAACTGCGGCATGACATCGACTATAGCCGTAAAACTAAAACCTAAATCTGGCTTAGGAGCTTCTTTAAAATCAACCATGGGCCAAGACAAGGGCCTTAGCTGCAAATCCTGGAATGCTTTGCGCAAGCTTTCGTTGATTAAAGTTTCGCTTATTTCGTGGGCTACTCTCTCACCATATACTTTTTTAAGCATCGAAAGCGGAGCTTTGCCTGGGCGAAAGCCTTTGATTTGTGCTTGTTTTTGTAATTTACGAAATGCTTTATCAAACTCTTTATTGACAGCATCTGCGCCAAGTTCCACATTCACTTTTCTCTGTACCGAGCTGATTTCCTCTAAGTGTGCTTTCATTGCGCTCTGACCTTCCATTGTAATTTGCATGGGTTTCTTGCATGCGTTTTTTGCATCATAGGGAGTAATCTAGGAGCTTGTTAATTGGATTACGTCCATTAGGCGCGTAACCCTAGCACTAAAGCCAAAACCCGTCAATCTGAGCTTTTGAACTGTTTTTATTAATTTAAAATTATTTTAGACAATTTTTCCGGGGGGCAGGATGGACTCTATTTTACCATCCTTTTCGGACACTAAAGAGGATCCTACAGTAACTGGATTTGGAATTCGAAGCACGCTTGCCATCGTTGCCGCAAAATGCCCAAGATGCAAGGGACCAAGCTCAATACCTGCCTTTGTGATATTGGAATTCGAATATGAACCCCAAGTTCCTGGATAGCGCAATGGCAAATCTCTACTTTCTACAGCAATATTTCCTACAATTTCATTGCCAATGAAGCTACCTGAATAAAGTGCCACATTACCAACGTCATCAGCATGATCAGAGCCGGAATCTCGCTCGGCTCCTGCCTGCCCGCGAGGATTGCGGCCAAATTCTCCTGACATCTGGATAACGGTGTCATTAAAAACATTGGCTTGTTTCAATCTATCGATCAATTCTAGCAAACACGCTGCCGACGCTCTCGCCTGATAAGTATTGGCCAAAAAAGATGGCCATCGTCCAACTTCATGTTCATCTCCTAAAACATAACCAGTATCTTTTAAATCAGAAGCATCTAATCCTAACTGAACGACACTTGAAAGCCCTTCGACTAGTACGAATTCAGCGATAGCCATTCTTTGGGCTAATCCACGCACAGCCGTAACTTGCCCTCGCAGGTCTGGGCTTATCAACTTTCTGCCTCCAGGAACTTCGTAATCAAAACTTCGATTAGCCACTGGAGCCCCAATAGGTTTGTCATTGATTCCTGGCATAACATAGCTATTGTTAAGTGCAGCATCTACCAAAGTTTGGTACTTCTGAAAAGTTTGATTGTAACGAGCCGTCAAATCCCCGAAATTTTTCTGTATCAATGAAATTGCACTTTTTTGCGCTTGGGTTATTTGTGCATAATTATCTTTTAAAGATTTTGCCTGCTGGTCTAATGCAGTTTGCAAATTACTAAATGCTTGTTTCACCAATTCTCTTTGCGAATTTAATGAAACGACTTCTGCTGCTGTATCTTTCAAAAATGGCTTAAGCAATTCTGCATAAACATTATCTCTTTGCGTTAAAGTCACAGAACTCAATCCGTTACGAGATATAAAACTAAAGTGACCAGTCGAATGATTCAATGCTGGAATAAATCTATCAGAGTGGTCAGCCACCAAACCACCCAATGAAAAAGGAATTCCCAATGGACAATACTGCAATTGTTGAGCGCCATTATGCGTTGGATTTCCTATGTTCATACCGCGCAATATTAACATATAGTCCATGAGCTCACTCATCGGACGCGTACCACCACCAACTTTGGGGACGGCGAATTGCCAAAGCCACGGCATATCTTTACCTTTGACAGATGTAGTCGCGTATTCCATTTCTGTATAGGCTGTTGTTCCAACTAAGCGCGTAGCGACCGAAGTATTTAATTTCATTTTTTCTTTATCACCGTGAGGGGCAAGGGGCAGGTCAAAAACCCATCGAGGTGGTGCGCTAGGCATTTGAAAAAAAACATAGTTTCTTGGTTTCAGTCCATTTGTCTGAGCAAATATTTTTGATTTTTCACTTTGTAGAACCAGATTTAAAATCATTGCAAGAGGACTCACCGCGAGCGAAGAGCCTGCCGTCACACCTGATTTTTTAATAAAATCTCGCCTTTTCAAATTAAACCTCATTGGCTAATGAATGCTTGCTTTATAATAGGGTGAACGCAGAATCTCATCGATTAATAATTTTAAATCTTGTTGCGGATTACTTTTCAAATCTAGGCCCAACTTCACCACAAACTTTCTAATTTCAACTTCTTCTTTCGATAGGGGTGAATCTTTATATATTTCTACATCATCAATTTCAGCCTTAATTCCTGTGAAGTATTCAAAATATCTACTGGCCGCACAAATATAGGGCTCATCAATTTCACCTATTGCTTTGCCTAATTCTTCAACACCAGTTACTTTTTTATTGATTAATTTTCCATCCCAACTTCGGATATATAAGTAGCCTTCTGGGGGTCGAAGATGAAATTGCTCATCGGGAGCTGCGGGCCATATGTTTGCTGCTGGCAAAGTTGTTGGATATTTAAAAAGAAAGCTACCGATAATATTTTCAAGTAGTTCAGCGCCAAAACCATTGACCTGGTAATTTCTAAGCGCAAAAGACATACGATCCATTGAAACGTGACACTGCGTGCATCCCGTACTTAAGCGAAAACTCATAGTGCTATTGCTATCAACGAAAGATTCGCTCGTAGTTGGATCCTTCGCCGCGTCTTCATTTTCTCGCACGACTGGCAAGTCCCGACACATAAAGTCTGAAAAAATACTTCTCGCCCATCTTCTTGGTGTTCTAAATGCATTCGACTTATAGTATGGAGAACCTTCTTGAACAGTTTGCAAAATATACACCATTGATCCCAGCACGCCACCACCGTAATGTAGGCCAAAATCAATCTGGCCAGCGGGACGTTCC
The DNA here is from genome assembly GCA_018060885.1 of Oligoflexales bacterium. Classification (GTDB taxonomy): domain Bacteria; phylum Bdellovibrionota_B; class Oligoflexia; order Oligoflexales; family JAGOVF01; genus JAGOVF01. Next base: position 9,824 of record JAGOVF010000057.1, read on the forward strand.
ACCTTCGCTTCATCTATAAAATTTATCGTTTTGTTGTTTATGAACTCTACACCCAACAAATCACCCTGCGGAGCGAAATTAAAATCATTGGGAACTTGTCTAGCGAGCGGAAATACACTAGCAGGCAAGTTTGAATAGGGAGACCTTACGGGAAAAGTTCCATTTACTTTTTGCTGAATAGATCTTCTTGCAAGTAAATTTTTTGCACCTGTGAAAATATCTTTGAATGGCATATCTTTAACAAATAAACTTTTAGTTATATATATGGCCTGTCCCATATGATCTAAAGTATCCCTAGTACCTCGCTCTAATTGCGACATGGCACTAAATTGTCTGACAGAAAACCAAGAATAATGTAGATCATGAAAGGTATTTGCGATTTTGATGTTTAAGGGCTGACTCTGATCTTTCAATGTATAAATATTTCCATCTGAAGAATTAAATTCGACTGCAATTAACATGTTCATACATGCTTCAATAGGATCAAGCTCCCCGGCTTCAACCTTTATTAAGCTTTGGTCATTCGGCATCGGATAGGATTGAGTGAGCTGAGAATAGCAGCGATAGAAAATTTGCACGTCAGATGTTTCGGAGAGACCGAAAGCAGCGTAAAACAGTGCTCCAAAACAAATAAATAAAAGATATATTTTTCTTTTTAGAAAAAACTTCATTAAAAAACCTCGATCATACTAGACTGACAAAAACCTAAAACAAGAAGCTTCCATGCGGAAAGAGAATCGAGTCCTTTCGCCTTTGCCTCAGAAAATAAAGCAATAGCGGCTAGATTGACTTCTTCACTTGCCTTGCGTCCGGAAAACATAACACGCGTTATCTTTTCGACGTCCGCATTTGTTGCCGCATTAGATTGAATATCGATATTTAAACGACTAAGCAGACCAGCAATTGTGCTGTTTTTTGCAATAATTTGCTCACAAGTCTTAAATAAATAACCCTCGCGCACAATATTTACTGAGCCTAAAAACGATACGCCTGGTGCAGTAGAACGAATTCCATCAACATTAACTTGAAAGCCAAAGCTGCCATCAGTGCCGCGAACCCAAGCGCAATTCCGATGGTTTACTGTACACAGACCACCAAACATGACTGGTTGCATAGAAATATTTGCACTGATGATTGTTTCTATTTCTGCAACGGAGCTGAAAAAAATATGACGAAATTTATCCGAAATCATATGGCGATTCATTAATTGCAAAGCATATACATTCGAAGCATCAGGTGGCGCAGGGAATATTATGCGAGAATCTAAAGCCTTTGCTATAAGAATAATTTGATTATCTTGTAAGATAGGCTTTAAGAATTTCATTTCAGCAATTTGGGCGATAGAATTACTAATCTGTTCGGTAGACCGATCTTTTTTCGTCGACTTCGTTATATCACTATGACATCCAGCACAATGTTGTGTGTACAAGGCAATACCAGCTTTAATATCGGGATCTGTAATTTTCGGAATCGGTAAATTGTGCCGGACATATTTACGCACACCGGCAATTGACTGGTGATAGTCTAGAGTACTTTTTTTTCTTGCATTGAGTTTGACGCCGCAACTGTTTAATGCCAGGTTAAGCAAAAGTAAAATTATGCATGATTTGTATTTTGTAAAACAAGTGCCCATGTAAAACACTTTTGATCCTCAATGCTAATACCTTGCTTATCGTCCGAAATTAGTTTTAAGTTTAGCAAAAATTTTAAAGACGCATTTTTTCTTTCATAACTGATTGATACCTGATCACTTCTTATAAAAAATTCGCCTTTCATTTATTCATCATTAATTGAATGGTTCGAGCAAATTTAATCAAATGCAATGTTAGCCGATAAAGCTTGCAGGCCTCTTAAAGGCACTGAAAGAAAGCGAAACCAACGTGTCAGGCAAAAATCAAAGAATCTCTGCAGGACAAACTCTCTTCAAAGCTGGCGATGCCTCTAACGGCATGTATCTAGTCAGAAGCGGAGAACTTGTTGTCTATTTAGAACAGCAGGGTTCAAAAGTAGTCTTGGCAAAAGTGACTGCCGGCGGAATGATAGGAGAAATGGCTTTGTTTGATCAAAAGCCTCGTTCAGCTTCCGTAATGGCCAGCGTCGAATCTGAAGTGACTTTAATTAGTCTCGAAGACTTTAATAAATTGATGAAACAAATTCCAAAGTGGTTTGTCGGTTTGATGGCGACGCTTTCAACTCGCTTGCGTTCTACCAACGAACGTTTGCAAACACTTGAAGGTAAACAAAATGTAAAAGAAGGAGCCTTTGCAAGTTTAGTGAAGGTACTACATTTATTAAATTTGCTTTGGCACTCAAGCGGAATTAAAGAAGGCAAAGAGTGGCTCATTGAACAAGGGCCAACACGCAATACTATAGCTACAATATTTTCAATGGAACTAGCTGAAATTGACGCATTAATAGCTAAATTAATTAAAGTCGGGATGATTTCACAAAAGAAGGACACTTATAATAACGACGTTCTTGCTATTCAAAATCGTGGGCAGATCACTCGTTTCATAAGCTTCCTTAGCGAGTTTGCTGGCAAGCACCCTCAGAAAAAAGGACTTAACAAAGATGAGTTAAGTCTTCTTTCAGTCTTAAAAAAAGCCAGTGATGATTCTGCCTATGAACAAGTTTCTATTTCTTTAGACGATCTACAAATTCAAGCAGTAAAGTCTGGATTAAAAATTGCAAATATTGAACAAGCAGCTGAAAATTTAACGATCGGTTCCGACGTCCTACAAATTGTAAAAATTGGCAGCAATAAAAAAGGCATCAAGGTCAACCGCAAGGAAATCGCCCAACACCTGCAATTTCATAGTGCAGCGAGTCAAATAGCGGCATAGGCTTTGGCGCCCTACAAATAAACTTCCTCAGGCTTCAAAATTCCCGGCTTCCATAAATTCTTTATAAAAAGCGAGATACTTCGCTCCACCTTCACCATCAATAACACGATGATCGAAAGTCAAACCGACCATGCACAATGGTCTAACAGCTATCATGTCATCGATCACGACCGGACGCTTGACTATAGCCCCGACGCTGAGCATCGCAACCTGCGGCTGATTGATAATAGGGCTAGAGTGGATAGAACCATAAAGTCCAGGGTTGGTGATAGAAAAAGTTCCACCACGAACTTCATCAGGAACTAGCGCCTTAGTCCGGGCCCGCTTCGCCAAATCATTAAGACTTCTTGCAATGCCAGTCAAATTTAAATCTTGTGCTTTTTTAATAACTGGGACTATCAAGCCCGTCTCTATCGCAACTGCGACGCCAATATTGATATCGTTTTTATACAAAATTTCATCGCCATCTACCGAGCAATTAACGATGGGGAATTTTTTAATTGCCTGCACAGCCGTGTAAACAAAAAAAGCCGTGTAAGTTAGATTGAAGCCTTCTCGGCTTAAAAAAGAGTTTTTATTTGTTTCTCGATAATTTACCACGCGGTGTAAGTCAATTTCGAAAGTCGTTGTTACGTGTGGCGAAGTCCGCACCGAGCGTATCATATGCTCCGCAATACGCTTGCGCATATGCGACATTTTTTCTCTGCGCACAGCAACACCTTCGAGAAGTTCTAAGCCATTCTCAAGCGATGTTTTCACCCGAAATAAACTTGAGGTTAATTCAAGTGCGTCTCTAGTTTCGCCGCTAGTAGTGTTTTTAGTTTCAGTAGGGAGCTGTGCTGTGCGCTTAGCTGGATTTTGCAAATATTCAAGAAAGTCTTGTTTAGTGATCCGTCCATGGTTGCCTGAACCTTGCAGCATATTCAAATCGACGCCCTGATCACGCGCCATTTTTCTTACGAGAGGAGATGAACGTAGACTTCGAATGTTGCTGGGCGGATTCGTTGTATTTTCTCTAACTTGAACAATAGAAATATTTTTCGGCACGCTCTTGATTTCCTCTTTAGTTCCTTTACCGACCTCTCGCGAATTTTTACTAATATCTGGAGTGCTAGCTTTACCATTTGCTGTAGAAATTAAAGCGAGCACTGCGTTAACTTTTACGGTGTCACCATCTTTAAAATTCGTTGCGTTTAAAACACCGGCAGCGGGAGAAGGAATTTCGGTGTCAACTTTATCGGTGGATACTTCAAATAAAGGCTCATCTTTACTGACAGCTTCGCCAGGTTTTTTCAGCCACCGCACTAGCGTAGCTTCATTGACACCTTCGCCCATAAGCGGCATTAGAACTTTAATTGTATCTAAACTCATTGCAACCCTCTATATATGAATGGCGCCGCCGACTGCTGCATGTGCCGCTTCCATCGCCGCTTCTGAAATTGTGGGATGTGGATGTATACACTGCGCAAGTTCTTCCACGGTGGTTTCAAGGACTTTACCTACGACAAACTCTGCAATCATTTCTGTCGCTTTAGCTCCGATTATGTGGACTCCCAGTATCTCGCCAAATTTACTGTCGTGCAGAATTTTAACAAAACCTTCCGTTGCGTCTTCGATCTTTGCTTTCGCCATCGGTGCAAAAGGAAATTTTGCAACTTTGTAGTCAATCTTCGCAGCTTTCAGGGCAGCCTCGGTTTTGCCAATACTAGCAATCTCTGGATAAGTATAAACGGCGTTTGGATTTGCATCGTAATTAATGGGCGTTGGTTTATGTCCCGCAATGACCTCTACAGCTTGTATAGCTTCCGCAGAAGCTGTATGTGCAAGTGCCGGAGTCGAAATAATATCTCCAATGGCAAATATATTTTTAAGCGATGTACGATACTGCGCATCGACTTTGACAAATGACTTTTCCATAACAACTTTCAACTTATCTAAACCCAAGTCTTCTAAAACTGGCCGACGTCCGATTGCTACTAACACTCGATCGAAATCTCGCGCCGCTTTGCCTTCACATTGCACTTCAACTGTTTGTCCCTTATCTTTTAGACCGGTTAATTTAGTCGAAGTTTCAAAAACGATGCCTTGTTTTTTAAAAGATTTCATAGCCTCATCGACTGTCTCTTCGTCCTCAGTCGGCAAAATGCGCTCTGCAAGTTCTATAACTGTAACTTTAGTGCCAAAACGCGCAAAACAGTTGGCAAACTCAACGCCAACAACGCCTGCTCCAATCACCGCCATTGTCTTCGGCACATGATCGATAAACAAAACAGAGTCTGAGGTCAATATATTACGGCCATTCGATGGAGCGAAAGGCAGTTCTGCGACACGAGAACCTGTCGCTAAAAGAATGTTTTTTGTCTGCAAAACCGTTACTTTTTTATCTTTGTCAACGACTTCAACCTCTGTCGCCGACTTCAGACGCCCCAAGCCCCAAATCACATCGACTTTGTTTTTTTTCATTAAAAATAAAAGTCCTTTGCGGCCGCCATCAACGACTTTATCTTTACGGGCCATAATTTGAGCCCAATTGTATTTAATTTCCCCAGTCTCGAAGCCTTGATCTTTTGCATGTTGCAGCTTTACATAGGTCGAAGCAGAGCCAAGCAAAGATTTAGTCGGAATGCAGCCAACATTGAGACAGGTGCCGCCTAAATGCGCTGCTTTTTCCACAAGCGCAACCTTAAGTCCTAATTGTGCAGCCCTAATTGCCCCGACTTCTCCTCCCGGGCCAGATCCAATTATCACTAGGTCATATTGAGCAGCAGTCATCTCTAGGAACTCCTTCTTATATTGAAATTCGCACTTCGTAGCTTGTTGTCCAAAATAGGCAAGTTACACTATGAGTGCCTAAAATTTAAGCCAAAAATGCTGGACTTCAGCTATTAGGCCAAGATTCCGATATGATATATTGAATTTAGGGGGGTGCGCTCATGGGTCAAATTCATTCGCTCGATAAAGCTCGTCTTAAAAAAGCAAAATTATTGGATAAGAAAAATTCTGCAGTAGACCACGAAGCGGAATTACTTTTAAAAATTGCTAATCAAATAGACGCCATCATTATCGAAGAACTGGAACGCGGTGAAGTTTCAGGAGTCGAACTTGCAGGCGTCCTAGCGCATCGCTTGGGGGCAATTCTTAAAAACCTAAATAATAAATCCGAAATGTGGCACCTCTGCCAAAAAATAATAGAAAGAAAGGCCTCTATCGAAGCTGGGGCTTAAAGTGAAGCTCAGAAAATGACTAATTTGAATATTCGCTTCGTCTAATCAAGGTCTGTTGCTAAATTCAACAAGGTCTCGCGTAAAAGCGGAATATTCGTTTTTTTTAAGCTAGAACTTGTAAATAATTCAACAGCTCTAAAATCGGGATGTTCTAAAATTTTATTAAAATGCTGCATAGCTTTTAACGATTCTGACTTGTTGAGCTTATCTGCCTTAGTCAATACCATCATACAACGATGTTTTCTTTGTAATTGTCGCAATAAAGCCAGATCAGTTTCATCGGCTTCACGACGCATATCAATTAAGAATAATATTAATTTTATACAGCTTCGCTGCAAGTAGGTATCGACCAAGTCTTGCCAATGCTTTGAAACATGAACACTCGCGGCACTAAAACCATAGCCGGGAAGGTCGATTAAAAAACAATCTTTCCCCCAAGAAAAAATATTTACCATTTGAGTTCGACCGGGAGTCGAGCTATGTCGTGCTAAGCTTTTTTGGTTAACAATCGCATTTAATAACGAAGACTTGCCACAATTCGATCGCCCAATAAAAGCAAATTCTGGCAATGTTTCAGCAGGCATCTGATCTGCAGACGTCGCGCTAGTGACATATCGTGCTTCCATAAAAATTCAAGCCCATGCTAAAGTGAGCGGCTAACTAAATGCCGCAGCAAGCACTAACACAAGGATTGCCTTAAGTCATGGGAAAAATTCAGCTACTTAGTGAAGATCTGATAAACAAAATAGCCGCTGGAGAAGTCATTGACCGCCCGGCAAATGTGGTAAAAGAACTTTGTGAAAACTCTCTCGACGCCGGTGCTACTGAATTAATTATAGAAATTAGAGCCGGGGGCAGAGAAGGTATCTCCGTTAAAGATAATGGCTCTGGTATTGAACTCGACGATCTTAGACTTGCCGTGCAGCGTCACGCTACTAGCAAAATTACTTCTCAAAATGACTTATTTGCGATTCATTCTTTTGGATTTCGCGGCGAAGCTCTGGCTTCCATTGCTGCTGTTAGTCGCTTTTCAATAGCGAGTCAAACGAGAGACTCCAATATTGGCCATCGCTTAACGTTAAACCTAGAAACAGCAAAAGACTCTAATCTAGGATTAGTCCAAGAATATTCCGGCAAATCTGGTACCACAGTGGAAGTAAATGATCTTTTTTACAACATACCTGCGCGGCGTAAGTTCTTAAAATCCGCAGCAGCTGAGTTTGGAGCTATTCTTGAGCTCATTCAGGCACTTGCGCTTGCCAATCCTTACGTTGCGTTTAAATTATCTCATAATGATAAAGTCGTTTTTTTTGCAGCCGCGGTTGATCGCTCGTTTTCTCGCGAAGAGACTTTGCGCGAACGTCTAAAAGCTATTCTGGATCCAAGTAGTGTTGAAAAACTATGCTTTATTTCCCTTGACGACCCTTTACTTAAACTAACTGCGTTAGTTTCGCCTCCAGGCCTTGATCGTGCGAGTGGCAAAGATATAATAACATTTGTAAATCAGCGTTGGATTAAAGATAAGAACCTGCGCCATAGCGTAACTAGAGCTTATCACTCTCACTTACTCAGCGGGCGCTTTCCCCTAGCTTACATTTTTTTAGACGTCGATCCAGGGCTTATAGATGTTAACGTGCATCCAGCAAAAACAGAGATTAAATTTCAATACCAAAAAGAAACTCAAGAACTTTTAATAAAGGCAATCCGCTCTAGCCTGCGTAGTGGAGCTTGGGCCGCACCTAGCCTAGAAACACCAAGTAACTTCGCCGTATCGACTTCAAATCTCGCTCCAGAAAAAAATTATTTTTTTGATAAAAATTTCGATGTAGATAGAACTTACAAAGGTTCAACTAATCTTAATTCAAATACAAAATTTAGTGTATTCGAAGTCAATGCAGCGCGAGGGGAGCCGGGACTTTCGGCTTACCCTGCGCTAAAAAATCCAAGCTTGCTTTCCGCTGCTTTTCCATTTGATTCAGCAACTCATAATAAGTCTCCACAAATAGCCTGGCAAAATCTGCGTTACATTGGCAGTTTTAATGCCTGTTATTTGCTTTTTGAAGGCGATGGGCAATTACTCGCAGTGGACCAACACGCCTTTCATGAGCGGATTATCTTTGAACAACTATGCAATTCTGCGCAGATACTGCAACAGCGCCAAAAATTGTTGATTCCTGAAAGCTTTCAGCTTGATGCCGAGACTCTTGCTATGTTTTCAGAAAGTCGCGATTTTTTGCGCGCCCATGGATTTGATTTTAATTGCCTTGCACCCAGCACTTTAGAGCTATTAGCGGTGCCGAGCATACTCAAAGCACATAATTTTGAGCTCGTTATAGAAGAAATAGCTAGTTTATTAAAGTTACAAAATATTTCCGAAGCTAGTACAGCTAAATTAGCCCACGAGCTATTATCCACCATCGCCTGCCACAGTGCTGTCCGTGCTGGTGAAGATCTTTCTGCTCTAGAAGTGCAAAGACTTATACAACAAGCTCAAGAAGTAGATTTTTTCCATAACTGCCCCCATGGACGCAGGGTACTGAAATGGATCACGCAAAACGAAGTAAAATCTTGGTTTGATCGTAGCTAATGATGAGCGTAAATAATCCTATTCCCACTATGGTCATTTTTGGCCCCACTGCTAGCGGGAAATCTAGACTCGCGATGCATTTAGGCAAACTATTAAAAACTGAAATTGTAGTCTGCGATTCTGTGCAACTTTATAAGCAGTTTAATATAGGCTCAGCAAAGCCCAGTCCGGAAGACCAAGCAAGAATTCCGCACCACATGATAGATATACTTGATTGTTCAGCAGATTATGATGCTGCAAGCTATGCCGAAAAAGCACGACAGAATATTAGCGAAATAGTCCAAAGAGGTGCTTTACCTGTTGTCGTCGCTGGTACAGGCTTATATTTGCGAGCGCTGCTATCACAAAATTACAATAGAAACCTACCGCAAGATTTAACTTTACGCCAAGGACTGGAAAAAAAAAGCCCTCAGGAACTTTATGTTCAGCTAAAAGAGTTAGATCCACAAAGAGCAGGTGAATTGCATGTTAACGACAAATATCGAGTCATGAGAGCATTAGAATTAAATATAGTCACAGGGCAAACTTGCGCGCAGCTATTTAAACAGCAAGATGAAAAACCTGTCTTACAGCCTTTATTTGGAATTTATGTGAATCCCGACCGGGGAGTTCTTCATAGTCAGATAAAAAATCGCTGCAAAGAAATGCTCAATAACGGACTTGTTCAAGAGGTCGATGACCTGCTGCGTAATGACTGCGAAGAAACTTGCAAGCCTATGCAAAGTATCGGCTATTTACAGGTCCAAAATTATCTGAAAGGATTATACAAAGATCAAGAAGAGCTACTAGAAAAAATGACCGCTGCAACGCGTCAATATGCTAAACGTCAATGTACTTGGTTTAAGAAGTTGAATTATAATTTTGAAATAAATAACCAAAACGAGCAAACATTGCTTGTATTAATCGCCGAAATTAGAAAATTCTATTCATCCTATAGAGAGATCAACATTTGAAAAGCGATGTTATTTATAGAATTAAAGAACTGTTGCTCTTAAATAATCAAACAATCTCTACAGTCGAAAGTATGACTGCGGGTGGAATAGCGCATCGCCTCACCTCTATCGAAGGCTCTTCACTTTTTTTCACTTCTGCACTTGTTACCTACTCTATATCTGCAAAGCTAAAGCTCTTGAGCTTAGAAAAGGATTATTTTTCTAAAGTCTCTGTCTATTCCCTACAATGTGCAGAAAAAATGGCCCATCAAGGTTTAAAAAAATTAAAGAGCGACTACTGTCTAAGTATTAGTGGCATTGCAAGTGCGATTAAAGAAGAACCAGAATTGGCTGTTGGCACGATATTTTTAGGCTTAGCGACAAGAAAGAGCGTGATTTCAAAAAGCACTGTCGTTGAAGGCTCCAATAGAAGCAAAATCAGAGAAAATGCGATTTGTGCTGCTTTGAATTTTTTTGAAGAAAATATGAACCAATCACGTTAAACAAAAAAAATAAAAAACTTTAATTCAATCTTTTCTGTTTACCTCCTACACATCTTAATGAACAATAAAGGAAGTTTGAAAGCTAGCTAATCATTAAGCGAGTACCTTTATGAGCCGCACCACAAAAAAACACCTTATTGCACACTATTGGGATATTCTAAATAAACTCTATTTTGGTCGCAGCCTCTATAGCTTTTTGTTGGGTAAATTTGTGCCTTACTCTGGAAGCATCCCATTTTTTGTCGAAGAATTACGACCAGGCTATGCCAAAGTTGCTATGCGCGATTGCCGCAAGGTTAGAAATCATTTAAAATCTATTCATGCAATGGCCTTAATGAACCTTGCCGAAATCAGTGGCGGCCTAGCTCTGCATGCAGGAATGGATGAACATACCCGTGGCATTCTAAAAAGTCTGTCTATTAATTTTCTCCACAAAGCTCGCGGCGACACTTTTGCAGTTTGTGAGACTGAAATCAGGGATTATTCGAGTAAAAAAGATGTTTCGCTCGTCATTAAAATTTTCTCCAAGGAAAAAGAGGACGCTGTCGCAGAAGCTGTGGCGCTTTGGTTAGTTGGCCCTATAAAGTCTTAAAAATGAAAAAAAAGTTTTTATTATTTACTTGTTTTTTCTTCATAAGCTGTCAAACAAAGCCCTATGTCTTTGAGACCGTGCAATTCAATAAAATGAAGCTTCTTTGTGAATCTTCGTTGGTTGTTGCACGTCCTGTCAGTGGAAGTTTTACCATCAATACCGAGCAGAACCTCGACGACCTCTTACTCACCTCTTGCTTTTATGGAGATATTGTCATCGAGGTTCCTGTCAAAGCCGCCCACCTTGAAAATTTAAAAATGGTTTTTGGAAGTATTTATTTGCAGAGTTCGCTTCTAGAAGAATTCTCTGCAAAACACCTAGAATATGTTACGGGATCTTTGATAGTGGGAACTCAAAGTAAAGCTCTTCCACATTTGAAAAATGTTATGCTCCCCAAACTCAAAGAGATTCGCGGACACTTGCAAATAGAAAACACCGATCTTATTAGTTTAGATTTAGAGCGAATTTTAGGAATTGGTTCTTTAAAGATTAAAAACAATTTAAAGCTGACAAGTGTTTCAATAAATAACTTAGAGCGTGCAAAACGTTTTCTTATCTTAGAAGACAATCCAACTCTGAGCACCCTTGCTCTACCCCAACTTAGACATGTAGATGAATTCATAGCTATAAGTAATAATCCTCTTCTAAAAAACTGTAGTTTTTTGAAGGAAACAGACGGACTTATTTTCAAAAATGAAAAAATCCAATTTAAACAGCATCCAAAGGTTCCGCCCATCCCCAATTGCCCTTAATGGCTATTTACAGAACCTAAGTCTTTGAGATGCACTCTAATTAAAGTGATTTTCATTGAGTATGTAGCCGTGCCTTTTGCCTTGCCTGCCAGAGGACCGCTCAATTTTTATGCCGTCCATGGCAAAATTATCGCTACGGGTTCGGGCTCCTGCCCTCACCAGTTCCTCGGGCAGGCAAGGCAAAAGGCACGGCTACATACTTATGTGACTATCAGTTCAGAGTGCATACACTGACCACAACAGTTCTGAAAATTGCCGTTTTTCAACGTACTCTCACAGCAACAGAGCCCGCCGA
>JAGOVF010000181.1 GCA_018060885.1 Oligoflexales bacterium
GTTACAAGTGAATTGACACATGATCCTATCTTAATTTTTGGCTATATTTGTGTCAAACGAGCGCGGACTGCACACTACAACACTTACCTATTAGACAATTCCTGTTGAAAATAAAAATGTGATTAAGGTAACCGAGACCACCAATAGAATTAGCAATTTTGATTTTAAATTTGATCCTAGTAGAAATGGTGCGACAGAATTTCAATTCGGAGCAAATTTAATTAAAATAACTGTTTGCCCTCCACAATAAAAATGTTCAATTTTTGAGCAGATTAATGATTTTGATAATTAAAGCCTTTAATTTGCATATTGCAGCTAAGGGCTTTGTTCATTAATCCACAAATAATTATCTAACATATTGTTATCATTGATTAATTAAGATTATTCACGGTTGTTCACCAAACACCTGTATAGTGAACAGAAGCGGGGTTAAGTTTAATCTGAAAACGTAAAATCTATAAGCAGCTGAAATCCTAAAATTAAAACCCTCTATTTTGGAGCTTTCTAGGCCTCAACAACAACATTTTTAATGATAGCAATTAATGTAGCACATCGACAGCATATGTGGTGTTGTTGTTTTAATGTGGCAGCTTTTAAAACTCGCAAAAAAGTATAGCAATTCAGCAAGGCGCACGGTAATTAAGCAAGCATGTCGATAAAAAAGCAAAAAGCGCATGAAATACTTAGAGTATTGAACAAAGCAGGCCATCAGGCCATGCTCGTAGGCGGCTGTGTGCGAGATGAGATTTTGGGCTTGGAAGCAAACGACTACGATATAGCAAGTGATGCCTTACCAGAAACTGTGCAAAAATTATTCAATTCACCAGACCTAAAGAATTGGCGGGTTATTCCAAGCGGTATAGAACATGGCACAATCACCCTTTTATCCATTAGGGAAAAGTTTACTTTCGAAGTTACCACTTTGAGGCAGGATACAGCTTGCGATGGTAGGCACGCAGAAGTCGCTTTCGGCAAAAGCTTTTACGAAGACTCTTGTAGACGCGACTTTACTATTAATGCCCTTTACGAAGATGTTTGGGGGCATGTTTACGACTTTCACAATGGCTTAGAAGATCTTAGAGCTGGCAAGCTGTGTTTTATTGGAGAGTCCAGCAAACGAATCCAAGAAGACTATTTGCGAATAATGCGTTACTTTAGATTTTTGGCTAAGTACCAATTCAAAGCTAACTTCGACGACCTTAAAACAATTAAGCTCAACGCTGCAAATTTAAAAAAACTATCACAAGAACGCTTGACCCAAGAACTTCTCAAAATACTAAGCTGCTCAAAGATTGGGCATATTGCCACGATGATGGACCAATGCGAAGTTTTTTCTAATTTCTGGGATCATTCTGATTTATATTTAAAGTCTTTCAAGTTACCAATGTCGGACTTAGATTTATTCGATTTTACTTTGGCTGATTCTCGATCAAAATTCGAAATTCTCGCCTTAATGAGGCTAGCATACTTTTTTATTCCCAATCCAATTGCTCAAGCGATAGACATTCCTACTCATGAAAAAGAGATTTTCAAGTTTTTAAATTCGCTTCGCTTATCAAAGCAGCAGGTTCATATTGTCAACGCTCTGATAAAAGGCTGTTTCAAATTAATACAATTTAAAGATGGCCTTAAAATTAGTGAAGCTTTGCTCTTTGTAGAAAAACTAAACAAAATCTCACACTCAATCAATTTTTTTGAGAATGTATTCTATTGTTTCATGAAGAATATATTAAAATACACAGAAGATCCTTTGAGTCTAGACAGAACTCTAGAAACGATACATCACTATGAGCGAACCTATGCGCAGCGAAGAACCACAATGCCCATTGATGGTGAACAGATCCAAAAAATATTCCGAATAAGCGCTGGGCCTCAGGTAGGTACTCTACTCAGTATTTTAAGAATTAAATATTTAAATGGAGAGTGGACAAGTATTGATGAGATCGCGAATAAAAATGTAGATATATTGACTCGCAAAAGTTTAGACTCTATCTAAAGTGTAAGGCTTAAAGATTATTTTATTAAGGCTTTTTGTAGCGTTTGATGTCTTTGATAGCTTTATTCACAAAACCATTCAAAGGTGGCTCGCGGAAGTAAATTCGCGAGCCCAGAGTCAACACTTCTCTTATTGCATTGTAATTTATTGGATCAGCCTGGTATGCATTCCGCGTTGAAAACACACATTTCGCAGCAGGAGTTCCTACACTCGAGTTAGCACAAGGACCACCGTTCATCTGCCAATACTTTGCGCTTGCACCAATAGAACCTTCTTCGGATCCTGCCCACGGTCCCCAACCTTGCTCTTGAGTATGTATGCGATTATAATATCTACCTTCTAGAGAAAAAGAATCTACTTTGGTGGTAGCGTTAAGAGCAAAATTAGATCTATCATCGAGTCGGCACGAAAGATTACTGTTAAAAGTGCCGCTTTGCGCTTCAGTTGCCTTATCACACGCGATTTTATAGCGATCTGCAACGCTGTAGAGAGGCCCAGAAAAACTGGATCTTAAGGCATCAGCGCCATCAAGTACCCATTCGCCATTTTCAATGCGATAGTTTTTATGATAAAAGCCATAAAACTCAGTACCTATTATAACACTTTCCAGGATGCCCATCGAAGTGTTTTCATATGTGATGTTGTCAATAAAACAATTATTGCCTAAAGAATGAATTTTGCAAAATGTTTCTTTAAAACGCGGTATTTCATTTATCAGCTTACCGTGGCCGAGACGCTTTTGCTCAGTGAATACAGCGCTACTTCCGCTATCTTGCAGAAATTGTTTTGTCTCAGTTAAACCTTCTTTTGTTGTTGTCCAAATGTAGTATCTATTATTTGCGATCACAATTTCAGCTCGCAAAGCCGGATGATTGATAAATCCTTGAGCTTTGAAATTGCATTGGTCTGCATTCTGGCCGTCACAAGGACGTAGTGCAGTGTCTACAGGTACTGGCGGTGGTGGACGATTTTCTTCTTCTTCTTCTTCTTCTTCTTCTTCTTCTTCTTCTTCTTCTTCTTCTTCTTCTTCTTCTTCTTCTTCTTCATTAATTGGGCATGGAGTATATTTTATATCCCCAAATTTCCCGTTAATACATTCTTGGGTAACTATATTGCAATAGCCATCGCGTTCAACTCTTTCATTTATACTTTCTGAACATGATTTACCTTCGTCACCATCATTAATTGGCACATCAATGCAATTAGTATTTAAATGCAACATGGGTTGATGTTGCCCTTGGGGATTTTCGGAGGTAGGTGGACAAAGCTCCTGGTTCAAACCACCTGGAATATGGGGAATTCCACCTATACCTATAGATGAGGTCTGAGATTCAGCTCCAGTTTCTATTCGACAACTAGACAGCGCAGTGAGTAAAAAAATAATGAAAGATTTGTATACTATTTGCATATAATACCAAAGTTTTACTGTTCGAAATTACTCACGTATCGGTGTAAAATATAGAATTCCTTAGTTTTTTTTAAAAACGAAGAAAAATCTAATAATCTTAGTGGATAAAAATGGATTGCCTTAAATTAAAAATCCCCCGTTTTTAAGCAGAGGATTTTGAACATCAAAGTTAAATAAAATTTACTTCTTGCGACGAGTAGCCTTCTTCTTCGCCTTTTTAGGAGCTGCTGCTTTTGCGCTGACTTTTTTACTAGTTGTTTTCATCGGCGCACCACCTTTACCTTTTGGGTCAAGGTACATTCCAACTACTGGGTAGAATTTTTTAACTAAGCTCATGACTTGAGAGTAGTTCATTACGCAAAGCAAAATTGGAAACACGGATTCAAAACTCGGAACATTGCCACCTTTTTGCAATCTTACGACCGTTGAATACGGCACACCTGATTCTCTTGCGAGAGTCGCACAGCTATTGCCATTTACCGAGCAATAGGAGTTCATCAGTTTCATTAATTCTTTCGTTAAAGCCTTGTCATTCTTCATTTTCCAGCTACCTCCTCAGATTCGTTCTTAAAAAGACCGCAGTGATAGAACCATGAATTTTAATAATAATCAAAGAAAAATTAGTCTTTAGGGCTTGCTGGGGTCATTTTTTAGTTTTTTTAGATAGGGCTTAACACTAACGCTGTATTCCATTAGTCTATTAGTATGGTTTATCCTGCTAATAATTTAAAGAATTCTTCGCCTTTACTGCTTAGGCTGGCGCTATCTATTTTGGGCTTATTGATTCTATCAATTTTGCTCAGTGAGGAAACAGCTGTTTGGTTAATATGGCTCATCTTAGTTACCTGGCTCATACTCGCTGTGTCTGTAGATAAATTTTTTCGGAGCCAGATGAACCAAAAAAGGCAGCAAGACATCTCCGCTGTCTGGCGGGACCGTGTCGATGCTGCTCGCCTTGAGAAAATAGTCAAAGAGAATCGACTCGAAATAATAAAAAAGTCAGAAAAATTTGTCATCTTGCAGATTGAGGCTAGTGAACTATATAAAGGTAAAGATCCACGCATTACCGAGCTTTCGTTCTATGTACTATCTGAAATGCTCAACAAAGATTTTCTTCCTTTCTTGAGGTCAAACAATGCTCTCTTATTAGAAGTTTCGCCTTTTAGCGTCACACTTTTGTTTGATCAAGGATTTTTTGAAGCATCGACAAAAGATACTCATCTTAGTTCCGTAAGTAACGCCCAGTTAGCCTTCGATTGTGCTGCGAAACTGCAAAGTAAATTAATTAAATTTAACACCGACAATCGGCAGAAACTTATGCCGATTGTGCCCTTGAGCATTCATCTTTGTTTGCATCAATTGAGTTTAGAATATTCTGCTTATCAGTTTCATTTAGACCCAGCGCAACTTCAAGTTTACAAGTCTAAAGTCAAGCCCCTCGTCTCTTCTGGGGAAAATTTCCTGATCATGATGACCACTGACTTTGCCGAGAAGCTAAATCACCAAGCTCAGGACCTATTTTACGAGAAGTACCTTATAACAGAAAACGAAAGCGCATTTTTTAAGATTTATGAATATCTAGATAAAAGTTTGCAAACGGAAAAAGACACTTTAGAAACTACCCTAAATAGTTTTTTGCATTATCGACGAAAAGATGAGCGCTTTTATTTAAACAAACAATTTTCTGTGCAGCTTCAAGTTCAGTCTCTTGATGCTAAGGGCAGCGTGCTGAATTTCTCAAAAAACGGTTTAATGGTTCAGCTCGACAAGTGTATAGGCAGAACTTGTAAAATTTTATTGGATGTGAGCAGTGAGTCGGCGTCTATGCGTGAACACTTTGTAAAAATTGGCCTTCAGACCATGGAGGCCGAAGTGCGCTATGAAATGCATAACGGAAAAGACCAATTTATCCATGGTTTAAAACTCATTTCGGCGAATCAGACTGAAGATCAAAATCTATTTTTCAAGGCTTTGCTTCCTTACAAGGCATAGTCTGCTGTGAATATTTTGGTGAAGGAAAAGATCCTTCGCATTCGCTCAGG
>JAGOVF010000058.1 GCA_018060885.1 Oligoflexales bacterium
CTATCGAGCAGATTGCTCATTGGTATCAATTTTCGCGTAATGACATAAGCAATTAATATCCCTAAAACAAGATCTAGTAATGTGGAGAGACCAGATAGAAGAAAGCTGTTTTTAATACCAATAACAGAAAGCTCTTGTTCAAAAATCAAACCATAGTATTGCAGTGTGAATTCTTCTGGCAGCGGAGTCATAAACCAGTTGTGACTTATACTCGTGATAAAAACACTGATGTGCGGTATGAGTGCCAACAATACCGTAGTTCCCAAAACCCCATAGAAAAAGAGAGTTAATAAAGGACCAGCTTTTATACTTGTATCTGTGACATGCCCCTTGGCGAGCATTTGATATTTATTACCCGAGAACATCGTTTTTGAAATAAGGAAAATCGAAACGGTTAAAATCACCACGATAAAGACTAAAGCAAAGCCAACTGGATTTTCATTTATATCCGTTACCATATTGAATATACGCACTGGTATCGTTTCATGATAGCCGACCAGCAGCGGGGTTCCCAAATCAGTAAAGGCCCAGATAAAAACAATAATGACACCGGCGAAATAACCAGGGCGTGCTAAGGGCCAAACAATATCTTTAAAGGTACGAAAGCGACCAGCACCCGTTAGATGCGCCATTTCTTCCATGCTTGGGTCGACATTAGCCAAGGCGGCGGTGAGATTTAAATACATGATGGGATATAAGTGTAAGACTTCTAGGATAACTACCGCCCAGAGCAGATTCGAGTCGCCTAACCATTCGATGGGTGAATCTATCCAGCCCCATTCCATGAGCCAGAGATTAACACTGCCAAATTTGCCAAAAAAACGTTGAAAACCAATCGCACCAACAAAAGGCGGCATAACTAAGGGAACAAGCAGTAGGCCAGACAATAGACTCTTGCCGAAAAAATTAAATTTAACCGTGATAATCGCCAAAGGGATTGTAAGTAGGGTCGTAAATATAACAGTATAGAAGCCAACCCAGAGACTATTTAAAATCGCAGCGGTTTGAAGTTGATTTTGAAACAGAAGCTCGAAATAGCGCAGCGTAAAAGTTTCACCATCATAGAATGCTTTCACCATGATGACGCCGACGGGAATAATTAAAAAGAAAAGTAGCATCCCAAGCGTAATTGCAAGTACGCCATAGCCTAATATGCTCGAAAAAATTCGGCTTGCACGTGAGCTGCTTTCACTGTTGGTTTTTATGGCCGCGGCTTGGGTCATGTTTAACTAAGTCCCATGGCCGAGTGTTTCATGTGGCAACACCAAAATATCAGCAGCTGCGAGGAAAAAATGCAGCTGCTCATTCTCTTGCCAAATGCGATCGGGTCCATGGATTAAATTCACTTTAAAGTGCTGATCGCCTCCCATGAAGCTAACGTCGAGCTGCTCACTATCGCCTAAATACGTCACATGTTTTAAGATGCCAGATACTCGGTTAAGATTAGAGCCTCCTTCGTTGAGAGAGAAGGCCTCAGGTCTTATCGATAGAAAAACTTTGTCGCCCTTTTTATATTTTGGTGTACCCCCCCCTTTTTCTGGCTTAACGAGGCGAGCTTGCAGCTTGCCAAGCGGCGAGCTGATTTGGCAGATACCATTTTCTACTGAAATAAATTCAGCTTCGACTAAATTCGTTTCACCAATAAATCCCGCGATAAAAGCAGTTTGTGGATTTTTGTAAAGATTTCTTGGATTGTCGCTTTGAATCAATTCACCTGCGAACATGACACTGATTTCAGATGCCATTGATAGGGCTTCTTTTTGGTCATGGGTGACATATACCATGGTGATTCCGGTTTGTTTAAAAATTTTGGTAATATTGTCCCGCATTTCATGACGGAGTTTGGCGTCTAGGTTAGAAAGAGGTTCGTCCAATAGTAAAACACTTGGACGAATAGCTAAGGCACGAGCTAAGGCCACGCGCTGCTGTTGCCCACCTGAAAGCTGTCCAGGCAGTCGCTCTGCAAAACGTGTTAGTTGAGTAACATCCAGGACGTCATCTATACGCTTTTTAATTTCAATTTTACTGAGCTTGCGTAGCTTCAAGCCATATTCTATGTTTTTGTACACAGTCATATGCGGCCAAAGCGCGTAGTTTTGAAAAACCATGCCGATATTTCGCTCTGCAGATGATTTGTTCGTGACGTCTTCATTGTCGAAAAAAATCTGGCCGGAGCTTGGTTTTTCTAATCCTGCGAGCATTCTTAGCGTGGTTGTTTTTCCGCAGCCGGAAGGCCCGAGTAAAAAGTGTAGGGTGCCATTTTCGATGACGAGGTTAAGATCTTTAACTGCTGAAAAATCACCGTACTTTTTTTCTACGTTTTTGAAACTTATTTTCACAGTTCGACTCTTTATAAGTAGATTTTATAAGTAGATAGAAAATTAGCCCTCAGCTTTGCCGCCAAGTGCCGCATATTTTTTGTGGGCAAATTTCACCCATTCATTAATAGTTTTGTTGCGCAGAACTTCGTTGTCCCATTTTGCAGATAGTTGTTCGAATTCTTTTTCAGTTAAAGGCATCTTGCTGAGTTCGATTAAATCACTTTCTTTCATGCCGTTTTTGATGATCGTCTTCCAAGCTGTTTTTAACTCACGGTGGGTATCGATTACCATGACACCTACAAGGTCGCTTAAAATATTGCGAGTTGTACTAGCTTTCTCAGTATCGTATTTAAGATATTGAGTTTCTGTGAAGGGGTTGAAGGCGCTACTGCGTTTGCCTTCAGTTTCAAGATAGGTTTTTGTATTAACTGCCATGCGTCCCAAGGCAGATTGACGCGGTCCTTGGTCAGTACCTTTAGGTAGAACTAAAAGTTTTTGGGTATCTTTATTGAGCACAAAGTCCACAAAACGCTCTGCTACAATGCGATTTGGCGCACCTTTGAGAATTGCAATGGGATCGCTATCCAGAATTGTTTGGCCTTTCGGCATGACGAAGCCGAGTTTATTGGCACCAAGTTCATCAACTTTTGGCAAAGCATAAAAATCAATCGCTAAAGAAATTGCAGCATTACCAGCAACAACGGCTTTAATAGGGTCGGAGCTTGAATGGGTGAACATTTTTGTGTTGCCACCTAAACGCAGTAACAATTCCCAACCTTTTTCCCAGCCGAGACTCTGCAATATAATATGATTCAGGGTTGTGGCCGTGCCTGAGCGACGCGGATCGGTTTGCGAAACATTATCGATGTACTGTGCTGCACCTAAATCAGCCCACAACTGTGGCTCTTGTAGCTTTTCTATTTTTAAAACCATTTTATTGAAAAAAATACCGAAAGACGAAAGAGCCGACCCGTACCAAGTGCGGTTTTTGCTATACAGATCAATGCCCGCGACTTTTTCGGGGATTTCGCCTTTTAGGTTTTTTGGCAGTTCGTACTTATCTAAATAGCCTTCTTCGTCAATTTGGATAAAAGCGCTGGTGCCGCCTCCCCAAAAAACATCTATGCCAGAGCTTTTTGGGTTTTTTGCATATTTTGCACTGACAAAACGGATGTCGTCTGCTGTTCCACCTTGGTCGAGCCAGTCGACCTCGACTTCTTTTTTAAAAGCGTTTTTATAGTATTCGCGAAATTTTGGGATAAACTCTTCTTGGATAGATTTGCGGTGTGGAGAAATAATGATGAGTTTGTCTGAAGCGAATAGCGAGTGCGACGATAGAAAAGTTGAATGAAGAATTGAAAAAAATACTATAAACTTAAGTTTCTGAGTAAATTTTTTGCGCATGTTTGGCCCCTTTTTTATTTATGAGAGCTAATGTAAGTACGCCGGATATCGTTATTCGACAAATGGCCTCCGATATTACATGGGCTAGCTGGCTGTGCAAGCAAGAAATTGTTAAAGCTTTATTAGGAAAATTGGTTTGTTAATGGCCTGTAATAGCTAAGAATAATGGAGTAGATATGAAACAGTGGAGCCCTGAAGATTTAAAGCAAGCGTTGGATCGTGGAGAGGGTGTATTTTTAAAACTCTGGAAACATGGCTGTGGAGCCTGCAAATTAGCGAGCCCGGCGGTTGAAAGGCTGGAAAAGGCAAATGAATTTCCGGTTACTTACGCAGAAATTTGCATCGATGATCATCCGGAAATGCTCGAAATAGCTGGAACTGATGTCCTTCCCGTATTTTTTGTTTTTCATAATAAAAAGAAACAGAGTCAGCTTATTGGTTTTAAAGGAATAGCCAAGCTTCAGGAAATGCTGCAAGCAACATTTCCGAAAACTTGAAATTCCGCGTTTTTCTCTATGTTTAGCCTCTCTCGCATTGTATTCCGATAGAGAGTTTTCCGAGAGAGAATTAGCCAGTGAGATTTAGCCAGCGAGAATTAGTTAAGCGCTCTAGCCAAATTGCTCGCAATTTTATCTAAGAACGCATCGGTCGTTAGATATGTTTCTGGCCCCGCCTTCTCGCCGTGAATACAAACGGCGAGGTCTTTTGTCATAAATCCGCTCTCGACTGTCGCCACGCAGGCTTTTTCTAGAGTCTGAGCGAAATTAATAAGTGCAGGAGTAGAATCTAGTTTTCCACGATGTGCCAAACCTTGGGTCCAAGCAAAAATACTCGCGATTGGGTTAGTGCTAGTAGCTTTTCCTTGCTGATGTTGGCGATAATGCCGAGTCACTGTGCCGTGAGCAGCTTCAGTTTCAATAGTCCTGCCATTCGGGCAGAGCAATACTGAAGTCATAAGACCAAGGCTGCCAAAACCCTGAGCGACCGTGTCAGACTGCACATCGCCGTCATAGTTTTTGCAAGCCCAGACTATTCCACCTTGCCATTTTAAGACCTGTGCAACCATGTCATCTATAAGCCGATGTTCATAAGTGATGCCAATTTTTTTAAACTCGCCAGAATATTCTTTTTCAAATATTTCAGCAAAGATGTCGCGAAAGCGCCCATCGTAGGTTTTTAAAATCGTATTTTTCGTTGAAAGATAGAGGGGGAATTTTTTCATAAGACTATAAGTGAAACAAGAACGCGCAAAACCCTGAATAGATTCATCCGTGTTAAACATACCCATAGCAATTCCCGGCCCAGGCATTTCATTAATCAGCCATTCTTGATGTTCGCCGTTATCACCATCAAAGGAAAGCTTGAGCTTACCTTTTCCTGGAATGCGAACATCGGTTGCTTTGTATTGGTCGGCGTGAGCATGTCTTGCGACGACAATAGGAAGGGTCCAGTTGTTGACTAGGCGCGGAATGTTTTTACAAATAATGGGTTCGCGAAAAACAGTACCACCTAGATAATTGCGAAGAGTGCCATTAGGACTCTTCCACATTTTTTTTAAGTTGAATTCTTTAACGCGGTCTTCGTCTGGAGTGATGGTCGCACACTTTATGCCCACATCGTATTTTTCTATAGCTCTAGCTGCGTCGAGGGTCACCTTATCATCAGTTTTATCGCGGCACTCAATGCCCAAGTCAAAATAAATTAAATCAATATCTAAATAAGGAAGTAGTAATTTGTCTTTGATGTTTTTCCAAATAATCCTGGTCATTTCGTCGCCGTCTAACTCTACGACCGGATTGATAACTTTAATTTTAGCCATTTTTAAATCCCCTTTTGCTCTAAGAGGCTAAAGGTTAGACTCTTATACTCAATTTTTCAACATCAGTTTTTTGTTGTAGTTTTGAAATAACAAATCGAGCGAGGCTGCTTTGAAAAGTCGCGTAAAGAAATTGTGGTGTTTATCAGCGATACGACTTCCGTACTAATTTTAGGGGCAACATTACAAACTATGGAATGTGAATTATAAAGAATCATATATAAACCAAGACCCGCACCACGGTTTTTCTTATCGATAATTTCTCCACCTTCGCTGCGGCGTAGTACCTTTGAAACGTATTGCTGAAATTTTTTCCGCTCAAACAAACCAAATTGGTCGCGCACAGACATTCCTATGCATTCTCCATCAAAGGCATAACGCAAGACGCAGAATTCATCTTCCTCTAGAGGGAATTGAGCACTACGATTTTTCTCTATTTCTTGGTGTCTTCCAGCTTCGTAGGGAGCATCGTAAATTGCATTCATAAGCAATTCTTCAGTAATTGACAAAACTTGTTTACGATAAAGTCCCCGAAGTGAATATTTAGATATAAAACTATTAATAAATTCATTCATAGCTTCACGGTCTTGCGAGTGCTTGATTGTATGCTCATAAATGTGGGTATCTGGTTTGAGGTAAGAAGAGAGGTTGAATTTTTTTTGCTGATTCAAAGCTTGGCTTAACGTTACCTCGATTTCTAAGTTTGTAAATGGCTCGGGAGTTCTGTTTGCAATAAGTTGGTCTACAAGTTCGTGCTCCATGCCATCGAGGGCATGATGGTAATCATCCATGATTAAATTTGTAACGAGAATAGTAGATTTAATATTTGAGCCGTCTTTTTTTGCGAGAGAAAAAAGTGATTTAATTGGGGCATTTGATAGAAAGATTTGAAAATTATTGGCGCTGCTTAGTAAAGCGCTAGCGACTTCAACGGAATTGACCAAGGTGTAATTTAAAGTTCCGGTCACATTTCGAACGATTTGATTTAATATCTCAGATGTTGCTAATGGAGCAAATCCAGGAATTTCAGCGATGAGAATTATATTTTTTTCCAAAGTTTATCAATTCTCTAAGTTCGAATTAGACACTCATTCGAGTGTATTTTGAAAAAGGCTCAAGTTTTCTAAGGTCCAAAAGCTGTTTTAGGGTCTAAGTTCTCTGTTTCTTTTTAAATCAGGATCCCGTGCTTGAATCTTATCTTGCAGGGTCAGTAGTCCGGCAAGAACCGCTTCTGGCGTTGGTGGACAGCCGGCAACATAGACATCCACGGGAATTATGGTGTCGACTCCTTGTAAAACGTGATAGGCGCGGTAAAAACCTCCGCTCGCTGCACAAGCGCCCATCGCCATCACCCATTTTGGCTCTGCCATTTGATCATAGACCGTTTTTATAACTGGTGCCATTTTTTCAGTAATTGTACCGGCAACGATCAATAAATCTGCTTGGCGCGGTGAAAATCTGACGGCCTCTGCGCCAAAACGCGCAATGTCATATTTTGGTCCAACGACGGCCATATATTCTATTCCACAGCAGGCTGTGCCGAACGGGTAGGGCCAAAGAGAATTCTTTCTAGCCCAGGAAACTAGGTCATTAAGTTTTGTCGTAAAAAAATTAGATTCGTGACTAGGATGTTTCATTGTTTCGTCTTTCTTATATCACTAATATCAAAACACAAAAAAAAATTGGCAAAATACAAATTTATTTATTCAGTAGCGATCGGCTCAGTTGATTCATTTAGAATTAGCTTGAGTGGCCGATCCTTTGCGACTTAGCAGTTAGTTTAGCTAAACTCCAGATGGAATTCTATACTTAACAGCAAAAATATTCACCCCAGAAAGTTGACAGAGGCAAGTATAAATACTTAGAATTGTAGTAAAACATCTCAAGTCTATCCCGGGGGGCTCAATGCTGGAAACAATTAAGATTCTTTTTGAACGTGGTGGTTATCCTGTTATGGCATCGATCACAATTTGTTTAGTGATCGCGGTTATTATTATTATTGAGCGTACCTACAGATTTTGGTTTGTCTATGATTTAGCTAACACCGACGCATTTATGGCGCACATTCAGAAAATGATAATGAACAACTCTATAGAAAATGCGATCCGCTCATGTAAAAAAATGCGTCCTAAGCTTCTGCCCTTTGTTTTGTCAGAGGGGCTTAAGCGCTCGAATGACTCGAGTAAGGAGATAGAAAATGCGCTTGAATATGCCAGTTTAGCTTCGTCACCCAAAATCATGAAAGCGGTGCCGCTTCTTGGAACGATTGCTAACGTTGCAACTCTATTAGGACTACTTGGAACTCTGTTTGGACTAATGAAGTCATTTGCGGCCGCAGCAAACGCAACGGGTGCTCAAAAACAAACTCTATTGGCTGAAGGTATTGCCGAGGCGCTTACGGCGACTTCTTTTGGATTAAGTACAGCGCTTTTGTGTTTATTGGCCTATGGTTTTTTGACTTGGAAACAAACTTCGATACTCGATGGTATCAACCAGCACTCATCAAAATTGCTTGATTTGCTCTACACTAGAAAAATAAAAATTCAGAGCAAACGTAGTGCATAAAAAGAAAATACAGCGCCTAAAAATGAAACGGACTACATAGTCAGATCAGAATTCTACGTAAAAAGAATTCATTGTCAGGGAAGGCAAGATCATGAGTCGGAAACGTCGTAAAAAACACAGCTATGTCGATCCAGAATTGAATATAATGCCGTTTATCGACGTATTTGGCTTGTTGACGACTTATTTGTTGTTCTCGGCGGTTTTTGTTTCGATTGGTATCTTAGAAGTGCAGGTTCCTTTTATCAGCAATGCTTCGCCGCCGCCAACTGAAGCGCAAAGAAACTTTGATATAAAAGTTGATGTTGGCTTAGAAAAAATTGTGCTGACGACTTCTTGGACTCAGCCTCCGGAAAATGAAGAAAAACACGAATACACTATGACAGAAGATGGCGTGAGCAATTTGCATCGAAAATTGGTTGAGCTTAAAACCCAGAATGCAAAAGTAGAAATTGTAACTTTATTTACCGACGATGAAGTGAAATACAGCGAACTCATTCAGGTTATAGATTCAATAAAATTACGCTGGGAAAATGATGGCAGTATTGCGACAGATAGCAATGATACTGTTCATTTATTTCCAAAAGTCGTTATGGGAAGTGTGATTTTATAAATTAGGAGAAGGACCCTTATGGCATCCGTCGATTCTCAAGGTGATCGCTTAAATTTGATGCCCATGCTAGATATCTTTAGCATTTTGATCACGTTTTTGTTGATGAGTTTTTCAGCTGATCCGATCAACCATGACCTCAACGAAGGCGTTGAGTTACCTGACTCGAAGTCTCTCGCAGCTTTAGATGAAATTCCAGCAATTATCGTTTCTAAAAATGAAGTTTATGTAAATGATAAAAAAGTTGCGAGCATAGTAGGAAGTGATATTAGTCAAGATGAGCTAAGAGGCGGCCAAGGGGCTGTTGTAGCTCTTTATGAAGAGCTCAAAAAATTAGCAGAAACAAATAAAAAATATAAAAAAGCAGATGAACCTAGCCAGCTTGATGCTCTCACGTTGGAGATGGACAAGGGTCATAATTTTAAGCTCCTTAAACGAGTCATGCTTTCGGCGCAGCAAGCGGAGTTTATTGCGTTCAAGTTGATGGTGGAAAAGGAGTTTAACTAATTTTTAGTAAAAGTATTAAATCGCTGAGTAGAAATTTCAATTGGATCAAAGTCCTGCTTTTTTTCGTGTGTATTGCTCTGCCTTTATCGTCTGAATTTATTGTAAAAGCGGAAGAATTCAAAGACTATGAGATTCGCGTTATACGCCCGCGTTACTTCACAAAAGCAAAACGTTTTGAATTAGGATCGCAGGCTCTTGTCGTCATGAATCAGACGTTTATATATTCGTATTTGGCATCTGGAGTATTGACTTACCACTTCAATGAATACCTTGGGCTTGAAATGGGAGGCGTGTATGGCTTTTCCAATGACAAAGATGACAAGGGTGTTTTAAAAAGAAATTTCGAAATTCGTACAAGAATTTTGCGCACAGAATATATGATGTATGGCGGTGTTATCGCGACGCCGATTTATGGAAAATATCAAATGCCCGGTGGCACGGTCATATATTTTGATACTTTTGTGACGGCGACAGCAGGTTTAACAGGTATTAACTACAAATATGACTGGTGTCCTACTATAGGAGAAGTTCCAGAAAATCAACGCGCTGGTTTTGTCGCCCCCGAGGAAAAAACTGTAGGGTATCCGACAATTTCTGTTGGTATGGGCCAAAAATTTTATATTAACAAAAATACTGCATTGCGATGGGATATTAGGAATCACTCATTTACTTACGATGAAAAAGATAGTGCGTGTAACCCAGATCTAGCGACTTCTTCGAGTTCTGTTTTTAATAATGTGACGCTGCAGCTAGGTGCGTCGCGTTTCTTTTAAGTAAGTGGTGAGCTCATGATCGGTAAAAAAAATTTAATTATTATTTTTATAAGCAGCTACTTTTTTAGTGGCTTAGCTTTGGCTAATTATGTTCAAGCCCAAGGCTTTCTAGCAAAAAAACAATATGACCTGGCTGCCCCGGCTTTTTTCCAAGCTTATGCCTATCCAAAAAATAAACAAGAGCGCTTAAAAGCCGAGTGGGGTTTAGCAAAAAGCTTGCAAGAAATGGGCTTGTTCTATTCTGCTTCGAAATTCTATTCTGTCATAGTCCGACGCGGGGCTGGTGATGGAAACGCTTTTTTCCGTCAGGCTTTAGAAGAGCTTGGAAAGATCAATTCACAACTTAATTTAGGGCAGTCGCATGTTCTGCAACTATTTAAAGCTAAAATAGACCCTGCAGCTGTGCCGGGTCCGGCTAGAGGCTTTTACTTTCATTATTTGGGAATAGAAAGTTTTAGAGAAGGAAAATACGAAACAGCAGAAAGACACTTTACAAAGGTACCTCAAAGTAGCGAGTACTATGTAAAGGCAATGTTTCATCGTGGTGTCATAGCAAATCTATCAGGTCGTAGAAGTCGAGCTTTAGATATATTTAAACAAGTAAAATCAGTTGCAGGCCGTTCTGAAGGTAGCACCGGAATGGTTGATTTGGCAAACTTAAATATAGCTCGAGTGCATTATGAGGCAAAACGCTACCGTGATGCGATTTCATTCTATGCGCAAATTCCTCGTTTTACTGAATATTGGTTACAAGCGATTTTTGAGTCGGCGTGGGCATTTTTTCTAATGCAAAAACACAATAACGCATTAGGTAATTTGCATACTATACAATCGCCATTTTTTGATAATCGTTTTTATCCTGAAAGTTATATTCTTCAAGCAGTGACTTATTTGCGACTCTGCCGTTACGACGAAGTAAAAGGTAGCATGCGCGGTTTCAAAGACAATTATAGTCCTTATATGAATGAAATAAAATCAGTCTTGGCAGAATACCGAGGTAATCCAAATCGCTTCTTTAAACTCATCTACGATTATGATGTGGGTGTTTTGCGCCGCCATCAGCGCATTTGGTCAGTGTTTGATAGTATTTC
Source organism: Oligoflexales bacterium (assembly GCA_018060885.1). GTDB lineage: Bacteria > Bdellovibrionota_B > Oligoflexia > Oligoflexales > JAGOVF01 > JAGOVF01. Next base: position 11,085 of record JAGOVF010000058.1, read on the forward strand.
GCGCATTGATGCGTTCAAAGAAGCTGGTGAGACAATACGCTTTTCAGATCGGGAACTTGCTAGACTGGGAAGAGCAACAGGACCTTGGACGAGTTCCGGCTTAAAGGATGAGCTACGAGATTTCTTGTCTCAGAAGAAAAGCCTAGCGGTCGCTAATGCGGGCAAACAGCTTTATTCCCAAGCGCGTGACTCTTACGAATATTTATTAGAACTGTCGCGACAAACTGAGTTGATCAATGCTGAAATGCTTTTGGGTAAAGTCGACAAACTGCGGGAGAAGTTGCAAGTGGGTACCGCAGAGAAAAAGGCAGTTTTCATTGGTGGCATGCAGTCTTTGCAAATTGGGCAGGAGCTTGAATATTGGCCCTTTAAACAAGAGTATTGGAAAGATGAGCTTGGCGGCTATGTTTATAATATTGATAGCCAATGTAGCAAAGCCGCAAATTAGAGTTCTTTGGAGTAAGTAAGTTATGGTGCTAAAAAAAATTACAGTAGCGCTTGCGCTGATGCTCCCGTTAGAATTTGCTTTAGCAGCTCCAAGTCATGACCGGGCCGCCGTTGATGTTGAAGTTCGTAAAATTGATCGCAAGAAAGCAGCGGGTCCAGAGAAGCCAACAATGAGCAAGGCGGATATTTATGCCGCTCAAGTTCAAAGAAAATTAATTGAAGGCATAGACACTACAACTGCATATTTAAGTAAGACAGCGAAAAAATTTCCCAAAAAATCAGCTTCTCGCTATGAAGTCCTTTTGCGTCTACTTAATCTTTATCTTGAAAATGCAGTCTATGTCGCATCAGAGGAAAATCAGCGCTACAGTCAAAAATGGGATAGTTGGAATCTTAGCGGTAGAAAAGGGCCCGAGCCGAAACTCAGTACCCAAAAATCGTTAAATTTATGGCGTAAGGTGGAGCGTCAAGCAGAAGAGTTGTTGAAAGAGTACCCAAATTCTAAACATGCCGATCAAGTACTTTTTAATGAAGCACTTGCCCAGCAATTTTTAAATAAACAAAAAGAATCGGCGCGTACTTTTAGCTTAATTATTCAAAAATATAAAAACTCTGCAGTCGCTGGAGATGCTTATTTTGCATTAGGTGATTATTATTTCGACAACAACGATTTTAGAAATGCACTTGGAAATTACAGCTCTGCATTAAGGTACCGTCAATCAAAACGCTATGGTTGGGCACTGTTTAAGTTGGGTTGGAGTCATTTCAATCTCGGACAATTTAAAGAATCATTGGCAGCTTGGAAGAGAACAGTTTCTTATTCTCAATCATCGAGAGAGCAGGGAGTTAAGTTAAAAGAAGAAGCGTTAAGGGACATGGTTTTTGCCTTTGCGGAATTACGTCAAGTAGATCCGGCAATTGCCTATTATCGTGCAAATGGTGGAGCAAAATACATCAATCAATTTTTATTATTGTTGGCAAATACCTTTGTTCATCAAGGTCAATATAGTCAAGCGATTGCTACATTTAAAAAATATCAGTCGTACTATCCATTGGAAGAAGAAACTCCCAATACACAAAAAGAGGTCATCGGCCTCAATGCGGAGATGTCGCGTTATTCTTCTTTATGGGCAGAATTAGAGCTTTTAACAAAAAATTACGGGCCAAATAGCAGATGGGCCAAAAAATTTGAAAAGGATAAAAAACTTTATTTAGAGACTCAGAAGATGATCAAAGATCAACTTCTTTACTATCCAAAATTGATTCATAGCCAGTCCCTAAAATCTGCAAATAATGAAGCTGGATTTAATCAGGCCTTAAAGGGTTATAATCTCTTCCTTCAGACCTTTCCAACAGCAAGAGAAGCTGCTGAAGTGAAATATCTCATGGCGGATATTTTATACTTTAGAAAAGACTATCGGCGTGCAGGTGAAATGTACTTAGCTATTGCGGTCGCTGGCAAAGAAAAAGCTGTAGTATACGACGCCAAAACACAGAAGGCTGAAAACATCCACCAGAAATCTGCGAAATATATGTTGGATGCCTTGGCACAAGATTTAGATCCAGAAATGAAAGTTCTTTTAAAGAGAAAACATCAGCCCGATAAACCACCTATGACTCTCAGTCCAAAAGCAAAAAACTTTATTAGGGGATGTGGCTACTATGTCAAGTGGTATCCGGATGATAAAGTTAGTATTAAAAACTGTGATGTCATTATTTCAGAAATTTACTATCGAACCAATGATTCTAAAAAAGCGCTTAACTATTTTTGGTTAGTTGCGACTAAATATCCTGATTCGAAAGAGGGAGCAACAGCGGTCGAACAACTTATCCCTCTCTATAAAAATGATAAAAAAGGCATGTTAGCGGCAGTTGAGAAATTATTGCAGATTAAACAGTATAAATCCGGTGCAATCGGCAAAAAATTAAGTGAGTTGCGCTGGGCAACAGAGAACGAGTCGATTGCTCGTGAAAAAGACAGCTTCCAGCGTGCTAAGCGCTATGAAGAGCAAGCTCGACGTAATCCCAAGGCTTTAGAAGCAGATGCCTTATGGAACAATGCGGCAGTCGATTATTTAAAAGCCGGCGAACTTATGGCTGCCCTTAATGCTTATACGATGATTTACACAAAGTATCCAAAGTCGACAAAAGCGAAAGAATCTTTGTTACAAGTCGCTTTACTGTATGAAAAAATGTTTAAGTTAAAACAAGCGAGCCAAATTTTTTTAGAATTTACTAAAAAGCATCCAAAAGAAAAAGAAGCAGCTGGAGCCTTTGCTAAAGCATGTGAAATTCAAATTGCAACAAACCATCAAAGCGCAATTTCTACTTGCTTAAGTTTCACCCAGCAACATCCCAAAGATGGTCAATTAATCGTTTCTAAATTAATTGATTTGACACGCCGCAAGAAACAAATAGCCAAAATGGAAGAATTAATTACTAAAAATTACGTAAGTCGATCTGGTATTACTCCAAATGATCGAATTGTTGCTTTTTATGCGATTTACTCCGCATACAACGGTAAGGGTTCATCTGCACAGCGCGCCGCTGCTGGTATTCTTTCGGAATTTAGGCGATCTAATTCCTCAGTTTCTGGTGAAGCTTTACGTTACGTCGGAGAAATTTATTTCAATGAAGTCGGCAATGTCGTCGAATCCTTAAAGTCGCAAAAGCTAGCTGGTGGAACTGTCGATGCGATGGTTGCTTCCATATCGAAAATGAGCTCAGCTCTTGAGAATATTAAAGGACGCTATCAAAAAGTTTTAGGTACAAAAGATCCATTTTGGGGTGTGGCGGCTCTCTATCAAATTGGAACCGCATATGCTCATCTTGCTAATCAATTAGAAAATCCACCCGGCATTGCAGGCGCGAAAATTGAAGATGTCAAAAATCAGCTAGCACCTCAGGCCGTCGCTGTGAAAAATGAAGCGCGTGGTTACTTTGACAATGCCGTAAAAACTGTGAGCAAATTTAATATTTATAATGAATGGGCAGTTCGTTCGGTAAATTCATTGGCAATGATAGAAGGCAAAAAACGCACTTTCGAAGAGCTTGTCTTAGAGCCAGATTTTGTTGGAGCAATAACTCCTACTGAAGTGCTTTCAGTGTTTTAGTTTTAAATGAAGGGTCAGGCAGTGTCACTTTTTACTAAAATATCTATTTGTTTCTTGCTTATTCAATACGCAGTTAGTTGCGCTACAGGAGGGTCTGATCAATCTCAAACTTCTGAAATGAGCAGCGAAGTCAAAGCCCCAACTGGCAATAACGCTGCAGAGCCACCTAAAGCTGTGCAGAGCGGCGTGAGTTTGAATCGCGCATCGAGAAAGGCTCATACCTATAGCTTAGGTAATACGCGGATGACTTCATCATATTATGATTTGGCTAAAGCAAATCAATCTGTCAATCGCTACAAAGAAAATTCAAAAAGCTTGGGTGAAGTTGAAAGCCGCATAGCCGCAATGCGCTATGCTAAATCAGGCGTTTCATCAGTATGGCCGAGCCTTGAAAATGCCGCGAATCTTTTTGCTCGGCAAAATTATCAAGCTAGTTTACCGGGAGAAATTAAACTAGATGTAGCTTTATTGGCAATTGCAGACAACGATTTTGATCTAGCGGAATATTTATTAGTCGATTTATTAAATTCTAGTAAATCTGAATTAAAAGCTGCGGCTCTAAATGCTGTTGGATTAATCTATGCTAAAGAAGGCAGGGTTCCAGAAGCAGTATTAGAATGGCAAGCAGCTTTGAAGGCGGCGCCAAACTTTAAAGCTGCACAATTAAATCTTGGTTTTAGCGCTTTGAAGCATGGGGATTTTGAAAATGCCAAGCGTTACTTAGGTAATCTTACAGATGACTGGTATGCTACATCTGGACTTTTGATAGTCGATCGTCACGAAGGCAATACAAAAATGGCTGAAAGCAAATGTGACAGGTTGTTGGGTAGCCAAAGCAAAAATAAATTAATCACTTTCAACTGCGGACTTTTTTATTACCAAGAAGAAGGACAGGCGAAAAAAGCCAAAGACCTTTTGACTGAGTCGGCGACAATTTCACAAGGCCCTTCTTCCTGGTCTGAAAAAGCCTATGCTTTGATAGGACGCATAGAAAATGCAGAGTTAAAAGCTGCGGCTGCGAAAGAATCAGGACCGCAAAAAGGCGCCATAAAAAATGAGCCAAAAAAATGACAGATTTCTTTCTAAGCCATGGTAGAATTAATGTTAAATTAACAAAAGGTTAAGCATGTCTATTCAACTAAGCTATAGCTTGCCGGGACAAGAACCTGTCGATCAGGTATTTGACAATCCAACTATCCTTATCGGCAGCTTAAAATCAAATCATGTCATTGTGAGCAGTCCAGGTATAGAGCCAATACATGCAATTTTAGAAGAATTCGCTGCAAATGATTGGCGCGTTACCGATCTTGGTTCTGATGCAGGTCTTAAGCTTAATGGCGCTACTGTCAATGTTGAAGCAAAGATAAAAGTTGGTGATCGAATTGTCGTAGGTGCGGTTGAGATTTTAATAAAAGAAATTAAATCAGTTTTGGCGCCGACTATGTTTAGCGGCAGGCATCCGCTTCAAGCTCCTAGTGAACAAGCTGCTCTAGGAACTACTGTACAAGCACCTTTTCGTGAAGCTGATACCGGTAAAAATAAAGCTGAAAAAAGTTTTGACGCTAAAAAGACTGTTGATAGCAAAAGTAAGTCTGATAGTTCGGATGAAGCGCGCATGCCGCTTTTGTTTAATCCGCGAGATGCAACACCAAACGGCGCGACTTTAGAGGTTGTTTGTTTTTGGAATAACACTGTTCTCGATATAGAACACTATTATCCAAAAGGTGCGGGTAAGTATAAAGTCACTATTGGAACTCCGCCTCTTGCCGACTTTTTTATGGGTTCAACGAAGACCATAGATAGTTATTCATTGGCGAAAGTTAGTTCGAACGGCTATGCAATAAAGCTAGTCGACGATATGAAGGCAAGAATTCGCCGTGGTGGAAAAGTTGAAGAAGTAGAGAACGAAGGCGTCATAAAATTAGGCCCGCGCGATATAGCGCATGTGAAGTACGGATCACTCAATTATTTCTTTTTGTATATTAAGCCTCCCGTTATCGATATGTCCGCAGCTAAGTTGCGCGATCCTTTATTTGCTATGCTAATGACCATAGGTCTTCTTTTCTATGTGGGATTAAACGTTGCATTATTGAGCATTGATGCCGAAGAAAAAGAAAAAGACAAAGACGATATCTGGTCAATAGTGCATGTTCCTGAGAAGAAACTTCCAGATCCGGTTGTGCCAAAGCCTAAAGATCCAATTGTAAAGATCGAAGAGATTAAACAAGATCCGCCTAAAAATGTTCCGCCGCCGCCTGTGCCAAAGCCGGTAAAACCAGCTGAAGCGAAGGTTGTTGAAGTCGTAAATCAACCGAAACCAGTAGAAAAGCCGGTTGATAAAAATAACAATACCAGCCAAACCTTGTCTAACGATAACGCCAAAAAAGCACCGCAAACACCGCAGGCTGTGCAAAAACCGACTGAATTAGAAAAATTAAATTCTGTTGGAATGCCAACCACGGGTGCTAAAACTCCTGACTTTAAATTAGCAGGTCCAAACACAGGTGGTAAACAAGGAGCTGCAGGTGGACCAAAAGGTAGCGGCAACGAAAAAAAAGGTGGTGCACGTAAAGGTAATCAGAAAGCAGATGTGATGGGTGTTGAGGGAGTTAATAATAATTTAGCTTCTGGAGTCAATCTCGATAAGTTAGGTACGGGAGTCGGTAAGGTTTTGTCAAAAGATGGTGCTGGTGCGTTATATACAAAGTTTAGTAGTTCTGCTGGTGGCGCAGGTGGAGGTATGGGCTCTGCTTCAAAAACCTATGGATTAGGTGGCGTGGGCAGTGGTTCAAGCTTAGGGATTGCGGGAAGCGCAGGTGCGATAAATAATTTTGGTTCTGGTGCAGGTGGTCTATTATCTGGCCAAGGTGGTAAGGGCGGATTAGGTGGAGATGGACTAGGAAAAGGTTTTGGTGGCCAACGTGGTAGAGCAGGAGTTGAAGTGCCTCCCGGTGATCCGATGGTTTCAGGTGGTTTGACAGCGCAAGAAGTTGCACAAGTGATTAAAACACATTTAAATGAAATCCGTCATTGTTATGAGCGCCTCTTACAAAGATCGCCAAACTCTTCTGGAAAAATCACAGTTAATTTTGTCATCGCAGCAAGCGGCTTAGTAAGTACAGTAAATATTCAAGATTCTTCTATCTCAGATGCCCCAATGAAGGGATGTGTAAACGGTGTTATCAGACGTTGGAAATTCCCGCAGCCGCGTGGTGGCCAGCCGGTGAATGTAAACTATCCGTTTGTGTTTAATCCAGTTTAGGAATAACATTCGCACGGTTTTATTTTAAATCGGCGAATGGGACAAATACATGAAACCATTGTTCTTAATATCAAATGATGATGGCATTCATGCCGATGGATTGAGAGTATTAGCAGACACCGCTCGGCTGTTTGGTGACGTAATTGTTGTAGCGCCTCGCGATGAACAATCTGCGCGAAGCCAAGCAATAACCGTTTCCAGCCCGCTGAGATACAACCAACAATCTGAAGGTGTTTTTTCCGTCGAAGGGACTCCCGCTGATTGTGTGTTGCTCGCTTTCAAAAAAATCATGCCGCGAAAACCAGATTGGGTCCTGAGTGGAATAAACCACGGTGCGAATTTAGGTCAGGATGTTCTCTATTCAGGTACAGTCGGAGCGGCACTTGAAGGTGCATTAAACGGTAGCCCTGCAATTGCCTTTTCATTGGGTGGGCAGGCAAGTCACGCTAAATGGCACTTCGAAACGGCGCAGAAAATTGTTTCGCTAGTTTTAAAAAATTTAGCTTCTTTAACGGTACCTGAGAGAAGATTATTAAATGTCAATGTACCAAACATTGAAGCAAGTGAGCTGCGAGGAGTTGTTTTTGCAGAACCGGGCTTTCGAGTATATGAAGACCGTTTGCATGAGAGTTTTGATCCTCGTGGAAGGCCTTATTATTGGTTGGGTGGTTATACGGACCATGCTGAGCACATCAGTGAAAATGATTGTAGTTTAGTAGCTGGGGGCTATGCGACCTTATCGTTATTGAAGACTTGTTTGTTCGATCATGAGGGTACTTATGAATTGCAGAGAGCTTCGGCAGAAATTTTTCGCAATGCGAAAATATGATAATAGAAAAATACTAAGCAGACTTTGCGTAGCAATGAGTTTTGTTTTTGCTCTCGTTACTCATGGCTGTAGAACAATAGAAAGCCCGATTTATCGAGTAAAAGTAAAGTCAGGCGATAGCTTAGCAAGTATTGCGCAGCGTTATGGCACATCTTGGGATGCTGTCTTACGACTTAATAATATAAGTGACTATCGTAAAATTCAGGTCGGTGATGAACTTTTTATAAAACCAGGCCCAGGTGGCTGGCTAGCTAGAGGGAGCAAAGCCGATGAATCATTTTTGGGAGAGGTCAGCCCCTATGAGTTTAATTCTGCCTTAAAGACAAAAGAAAAGGAAAGTTCGGCGGATCCCGACGCACAAAGCTCGATTCCTAATTTAAAAAACTCGTCAGAGAATTCAACAACGGACGACCTTAGTTCAAAAAATGATTTAAAAGATGCTTTATGGCCAGTGCAAGGCGATGTGAGTTCGGGCTATGGTAAGAGGGGGCGGCGCTTCCATTATGGCATCGACATAGTTGCAAAAAGTGGTACGCCGATCAAGGCTATGCTGGATGGCAAAGTTGTTTTTGCGGGGCGGCGCGGTAGTTTTGGTAATCTCGTCGTGATCGAACATTTCGACGGATCAAAAGCATATTATGCTCATTGTAAGTATATAAATAAAAAAGTAGGTGATCGCATATTCAAGGGAGAAGTTGTTGCAAATGTTGGTAGAACCGGCAATGCGACAACGGCCCATTTGCATTTTGAGTACCACTTAGCTTCTGGTGATGTGGTCAACCCACTGGCAGTCTTGCCGCCCCTCATGAGCTTAGCTCATGATTAAGAGCCGAGCTTGGCTCATGAATAATCAAATTCAATCGCAAATTTAACACAAATCTAATGGTCGAGACTTGCCAGGCGCGCGCAGTTCAGCATGCCTTGCTCTCTCTAAGCAATACAGCTATAAATTACTCTCGCGAAATAGCGAGATGACTCGCGCTACTATGCGAAAATTATTTGTAAAATAAAAATTCCGAGATCACTGTGACTTTTTTAAAGACTAAAGAATCTTTAATAGAAATTGTCTTGGCACTTTGTGCCTTGGTTTCTGTCCTCACAACAATAGGTATTATTTGGATTCTAGGTTCAGAGACTTTTGTCTTTTTCAATTTAGTTTCGCCTGTTGAATTTCTCTTCGGAAGCGAATGGGCTCCGCTGCTCGAGCCGAAATCATTTGGTGTTTTGCCTTTGGTTTGTGGGTCGTTGTTAGTGACTTTTGGGGCGGCACTCATTGCTTTGCCAATAGGTATTATTACGGCACTCTATTTGAGTGAATTTTCTTCGGAAAAAATGCGCAATATTTTTAAACCGCTTTTGGAAATTCTCTCAGGAATTCCCACAGTGGTATATGGCTACTTTGCTTTGACTTTTATTACGCCCTCTTTGCAGAAGGTTTTTCCAGAAACAGAAGTGTTTAATGCAGCCAGCGGCGCAATAGTTGTGGGTATCATGATACTGCCGATAATTGCAACTTTGAGTGATGATGCTTTTCAAGTGGTGTCGCGTAGCTTAAGAGAAGCTGCCTTTGCTTTGGGAGCTACGAACTTTGAAGTTTCTACGCAAGTCGTGTTACCAAGTGCTTTGCCTCGGGTTTTGGCGGCGGTCATATTAGCGCTATCTAGGGCTATAGGCGAAACCATGGCAGTGACACTTGCTGCTGGCGCCACTCCAAAAATGACTTTTAATCCTCTGGAAAGTATTCAAACAATGACGGCCTATATTGTTCAAGTTAGTTTGGGAGACACGCCAGCCGGCGGAATAGAATATATGACTATTTTCGCAGTGGGAACATTGCTTTTTGTCATGACACTTTTTATGAACTATTTGGCACAGAGATTAATCTACCGAGCGCGAGAAAAAGTAAGTTAATATTTTGGGTTGCTGTAAATGATAAGCCGAGAACTTAAAAACGAAATATTTAAATGGTTAGCATTCGCTGTGACCTTGACTTGTATTTTGCTTTTGGCTGTTTTGGTAATTGCGATATTTATCGAAGGCGTTGAATGGCTGACGCCAAGTTTTTTGACTGGTTTTCCTTCGCGATTCCCGCATAAGGCCGGTATTAACGCGGCACTATGGGGCACTTTGTGGCTGATCTCAATGACAGCTGCGATTGCTATGCCAATCGGAATAGCTGCTGCAGTTTATTTAGAAGAATTTGCGCAACAAAATCGCTGGGCGCGCTTAATTGAATTAAACGTCGCTAATCTCGCCGGGACTCCTTCAATCGTTTTTGGATTTATTGGCTTGGTTGTTTTTGTGCGCGGTCTAGGACTTGGACACAGTCTTTGGGCAGGTGCGGGAACACTTACGTTGCTGGTCTTGCCCATGATGATAATTGCGACGCGGGAAGCGATCAAAGGTGTTCCTTTAAGT
>JAGOVF010000182.1 GCA_018060885.1 Oligoflexales bacterium
GTCTTGATCATAATCTCGATCTCGATCTAGAGCTTCACCCATATAGAATTTTTTCGGTCTTTTAGCTGTACGCGTCAATAAAACACAAAGATTGGGGATAGAATTATTGTGCATATAGGGCCATCTCGCCCATATCCCTATCAATGGAGGCGGAACATAACCCTGCTGCGGTACTATTTTCGTCTGCCATTTTTGTTGTAGCTTAAGATTGTTGAGCGCAACTAATGACTTGGAGCCTAAGTAGCGAGCTGGATCGGTCCCGACGTCGCGCACTCTGGTTGGGCGTGGATAGTCGACCTCCACGGTTTTTAACAGGTCCGATATACTCATCTGATCAGCATTGGGCATTTCCCAAGCTTTTGTATAATCACCGTGACAAGATCCGCAATATTCGAGATATACTTTTTGTCCCCTTTTGGCTTTTTCTAAATCAACAGTCTCAGCTTGAAAAAAATCTGTGTAAAGTGGCGCTTCATTAGCAAATACAGCCGTGGTTAAATCTGCTACAATCTGCGAATTATTGTCTAACCAAGCGTCAAAATTTTTTAAATCGACCCCGTGACCGAGTTCATTCCACAATAAATTAGTAAAAACTGGATTGCCACCTACTAAAGAACCATCGGATAACCAGCGATTTTTGTACTTCACATTCCACCAGACACTCGGCTTTGAATCGGCGACTGCGTCGTGGCGCAAAATTTCATAACGAGGTTTCTTACGATATTTTTCACTCAGGCTTGCCCATTCATCTGGCTCTCTCAATGAAAGTAGAACAGCTATATGTGAAATCGAAGCATCTAAGCCCAAACTTGAAGGAACTTGACCTCCGATATTTAAAAATGCTTTGCGTAAATGCGCGTACATCAAAGTTTCGTCGTCGTTGGCTGCTGTGGCAAGCTGAAAGGCTTGAGGTGAGACCAAAGCACTTGCCTTTTTTCCCAAAGCAAAAAGCTCATACGAGCGGGGAAAACGATTTGTCATTCCTAAAATTGTTTTTCCAAAAAGATTCGTAGAGTGACAGGCAGGACAACCAACCGTTAAGCCTTTGCCAAGATCAGTATCAATTAGAGTGACGCCTAAGCGTAGAGACGGTTCTGAAACACTTACCTTAATGCTTTCACTTTGCTGATTTTCTGGTAGACCAATCCAAGAAAAAAAATCATCGAGACTACTATAGGGCGTAGCATTATGAATTATTTTTTGTAGCAAACCTTGAAGGGCATTTGAATTCTCGCCATCTAATATAGATCGAATAGGCTCAAACGGAAAAAGTAATCCCGTACTCTTTATGGGATACTCTGTTGCGTATTTAAATCCACGTTTTACGGCATTGTGAAACTCTTGCTCATCTAGATTATATGGATTATTAAGTTGGCGCGTATGAGAAACATCTTTCGGATCCAAAAAATTTGCCTCAACAGCGCTGACATTACTGCTGACAATACTGCTGAAAAGTAAATTTAGATTTACTATCGATAGAGGCAGCAAAAGCTGCGAAAATTTTCTTATGCAGCTTTTTTTTCTAAACATCTCAAGTCCTCTACAAAGTTTTTAGATATTCAATCAAAGCAGTCTTTGCTTCGTCCGAAAGTTCTGTTCCAAATCGATGACCTTCATTTCCATGCCCATTTCTTGCTGCATAAAAAATGCTGCGGTCCCCAGTTTTCGCCTTTTTAAGTAAATTTTTGTAAGCAGATGAATCTGAATTCGCTACAGTTAAGCCCAGTCTTTGCTGATCAAAACGATAGTATTCACCAGAATCTTTTAACGAAAAAACTTCTGGACGCTGATCCTCTTCTGTTAAGAGGGCTGTAATGCTCGGTACTGACGCATTGTGCAAATATGGAAATCGCGACCATATCGCATGCAAACGCGGGGCGAAGTATGCGGGTGGGTTGTTATGCATAATTGTTAAATCACCTAAGGGGCTTGATTTAATAACAGGTATAAACTTTTCAAAATCTTTGAGTCTGTCGGCATCCGTTTGCACTTGATTCCACGGAATAAGCTCTGGTGCTTCATAAATCGGCAGACCTTCTGCATCATTATTATAAGTTCCATGACATCTAGCACAATTCTCTAAAAAAACTTCTTCGCCCTGTGGTACAAGATGTTGATTAATCGCAAAGGGATATTTGGGCGGAAGGAAGTCGCCTAATAAGGTCTCTGCCTCTTCCATTTTTGGCATCATTGAGCGTATATTTTCCACAGTTTGCCCACCAACGAACTCCACCGCCAAGCCCCAACCTGGAGGATGACCTTCAGCTTTTCCATCAACAAAAAGTCCAACTGGACGCTTTTCGCCATAGCCAAAAAAATGCGGGACCTTTACCTGTCCCCGATTGATACCTTTCGGTATGGGCAAATTTTGAATATCATAATACCAACTTCTAATCACAGTGGTTGGTACTAGACCCTGGGTGAGATTATTAATATCTGCATCCATTAATCGTTTATAGAAGCGCTCTGCATTATCTGACATCTCTTCAATGCCTTCGGTTTTTTTCACTTTATTATAGGCGCGCATAACAGCTGCTATTTTTTTAAGTAAAGCACCTAATTCATGAGCATCGATGTTTTTGTTGCCAATGCCCACAATATACTGACCCGCAGCTTTTCCAGAATGGCAGGCAACACAGCCGGCGGTCAGCAAATTTGTTTCTTTATAGGTTCGCTTAAATAAGCCGACAAACTGATTGTCTTCGATCATAATACCAACCTTATTCTTGATGGGATCAAGAAGATTGAGAAATGGCGATTCTCCAAAAGCGACCGGGCCAGTTGGAACAACCATTCCTTTACCATCTTGGTAGAAGGTTAGAGTTTTAAATAGTTCTTCCGCTAACTTAGCTTTTTGTAGTCTTGATTCAGTAGTTGAGGTAGGTAGTTTTTCTGAAGTTTCCGCAATTGAGATCTGTGATATAGAAACAAAACATAAAATACACCTAAAGATTTTTAAGATTCTCATTTTGCCATCCTTTGCAAGTGTTATTCTAAAAATCCATTGACACCAAATTTAATTGTAGAAATCGCATCTATCTAAAAACACTCTCATCTCCTAAAGGTGCATATTGTATTGCTTGCAAATTGTTGCCAACTTGCACTAGGAGCGGTTCAAAATTTAATTCTTTTAAATTGGCGATGAGTGGATGCGCGGGTGCTCTATTTTCTTCTACTGAACTAATTCTTAAAACATTTTTATTGTTTAAAAATCCTATGCGAGTCTGACCACAGGCCTCTACAGGTGAGTATTTAACACGCCCAGATGCTTTTCCTCCGGCGCTTGCATATAGGTGCACATCTCCCCCGAAAAAATTCGGAGTTTTAATTTGTTTTGAAACTAAAGCCTGTAAAATACTTTTATTATTCTCACGCAAAGAAAAACCCTGTTGATTATTTTCGATATTAATTTCAATCTCAGCAAGTTCGGAAGGAATGCCCCAAATTTCTTCAGAAGCTATGTACCAGCTTGAATTATTGCTGTATGAATTTAAATGATAGAGAGAGACGTCTGGATTCGGTGAGGTCGCAATAAAGCGAATGTTCTTCAAAAGCTCCACAATGGAAACAAAAGTATTTTGACTCGCCTGTGAACTCGCAAAGGCAGTAAAATACAGCTCGTTAAACTGCCCTTCCGATGTTTTCTGGTATTTGTAAGCTGAAATGGCACCCAAAGCTCTCCCATAAAACGCCAATGGATATAAATTATCTTTTTGTAAAATAAGCGCTAATTTCTCTAAATCCAACCAGCCGACAAAAGATACAAAAGCAAAATCATGCGCAATGACTGGTAATTCAAAAATGTCGCCATTAGAAAGAGAGAAGACGTCTGTATGACTGATATTTTCGGTCAAACCTTCACAACGAGCTTGTTTCGCAAAACATTGCGCATCGAAAAAAAGTGTAAGACCTAACGCAATTGGCAAAATTTTAAGACATTCCATATCTATTTGCCTTTGATGATTTTATTTAAAAAATCAATTTTCCTTCAGTTTTCTGGCTGATTTCTTTAGAAAATATCTCATTCTATGCAAAATAGTCAAGCAGTAAATTCAATCCTTTTTCGGATATCTCTGAAGATTTTTTTTAAAGAATGTATTTCTGTTAATTAACCGACTTTTTTAATTTGGTCGACGAAACGTTCTGAAAAAAAGATGTTGAACATACTATAGTCGCGGATTTCGTGATAAATTTTTTTAATGACGTCGGCCTCTAAATTAATTTTGATCTTATTCTTAATAATAAACGAATTAAGCTCTGACCACTCCATCCGATTTTGTAGAATTGGGAGCAGTAAATATTTAAATTCTGTATCTATACCGAATTTATTATATTTCGGATCAATATGATCAAGTTCTTCATTCAGACTAGTAATCAATTCAAAAAGTCTTTTTTCTGGATTTTTTGTATTAAAAAACTGCTCTATTATTTTTAACAAAGATTGATAGTCTTTTGAGTTCTCAATTGCTGCAAAGAGTAGTCTTGAATCTTCGTCTTTAAATTCTAATTTGCGAGTCCTCGCATCTACAATTCGTAGTTTTCTAATGAAGCTGGATTTCAATGCATTATAGACTTCTTTGCTTCTAGCTTGCAATGGCTCCAAAGTTATATCGACAGAGGAAACAATTTCATCTAAGTTCCCATTAGTATGAGCTAAAATATAGTCTGAAAATCCACCGTCTAAAATCCAACTGCAAAGATCAGGTATGGAGCTTTGCTCGACCAACTCATTTATTCGATTAAGTAACTTAGGGTGCTTACAATCAGCTAAAAAGCCAATTAACTGGGCTTTTCTACGAAAAGACTCACTTTGAATAAAGAACGGATCATAGGCAACATTTGGCGGTGCATAACTATACTGTGGCATATTCCGCATCGATCCTTTTGTCCTAATGATTAAAGTCGCCGACGGAACATCGATATGATACAGTGCATGTATAAATTTACACCCGCCATCTATAACCTGCAAATCTCCAGGTTTTAAAACTGCTGTTTTAATAGTTTCTAAATTTCCCAAAACTAGACTGTCACAAATTGTTTTCCTAGGCACAAAACCATAAGTTGTTTGCAGCGATCTCCCTGACAGAACTTGAAAAGCACCAGAAAAACTGTGTTGATGAATCGATACTGTAGAAGATGTCCATAAATTGATATCTATATAGAATTCGTCATCGACATAAAGAGTTATAGGAGGATTGCCAAATTTTGAATTGATTTCTGCTTGGCGAGGAAATTTGTCTGCTGGCGCATCTAAAAACCAAGAGACAACTTTATCTAAAGGCATTTTATTTAAATAGTCACCACTATCTAAGATATCCAAAGCGATTTTTGAAAAAGCTTCTTCATTCATATGATGCCTATCCCACTCTGTCCAGTCC
>JAGOVF010000183.1 GCA_018060885.1 Oligoflexales bacterium
GAATATCTCCCTAAATTGGCATTCTCAGTTGAGAATGCCAATTTAGGGGAAGTGAATCTATAAAATAAGACTAGATCCTTTGCGTACTTAGCGTCCTTGGCGGTGAATGTGTCCCACGCTCCTAGAGGCTTTAGTATAACGACAAAGAGCAAAGAATTACGACCTGGAGGAAAATGGATTTATACTATGCATGGACCAGATGGTACCGACTACCCAAATGTAACAACATACTTTGTCGTAGAGCCATTAAAGCGACTTGAATATGATCATGGCGCTAACGAAAATCAAAAAGCATTATTCAGAGTTAATGTTTTATTTAGCGAGAGCAAAGGCAAGACGACAATGAAAATGACCATGACGTTTGAGTCGTCACTTATAGCAATGGAGATGAGTAAATTCATAAAAATTGCTGGCGGCAACTCAACGTGGGATCGACTAGGTGAGTATTTAGAGGCCGAAAGTAACAATAAAAATTTTTTTATTCTTAACCGTGTTTTCGAGGCGCCAATTGATATGGTTTTCGACATGTTTACCAATCCCGTCCATATAGAAAATTGGCAGGCACCGTCCGAATTTTATATGAAAATTATTGAAGGCAAAATTGAAGAAGGCAGTTCTGTGTTTTATGAAATGGTTAATAAAGAAACAAAATTTTATGGACGATCGACTTACAAAAAGATTCTTCACCCAAATTATATTTCATTTCTACAAGAGTTTTGTAATGAACGAGGTGAAAATGCAAGACACCCAGGAGCTCCAGAATGGCCTGCAAGATGGTTAACTTGCGTAACATTTATAGAGGAAGAAGCCTCAATAACTCGAATAACTTTAAAATCAGAAATTTTCGAAGATCATACATCTGCTGAACTTGCGGCATTTTTAACAGCTCGTGACGGAATGACTCAAGGATGGAATGGCTCTCTAGATAAATTAGAAGTACAATTGGATATTCAACTTTCGTGAAAATTCCCGTTTTCTATTTAGGCGGTCCAACAAAGTCTTGGGTAATGACTCTAGACTCAGGCGCAGGCCAAGTGGAAATTCAAGAATTTCTTGACGAGTATCAAATGGCCAAAATCGGATCACAGCTTGACTACCGATAGCAACAGTCTTAAATATAACGCTTTGATAAATTGAAATTCAGATATAAATTTTAGATTGGAATAGACATCAACTATTGAGAGATATAAAATGGAACTTACTCTTTTTCTCGTTTTTGGACTTATAGCTTTAATAATCGGCGCGGAGTTTTTGATCAAAGGTGCTTCGGGGCTTGCTTTATCACTTGGAATTTCACCCCTCATAGTTGGACTAACTGTTGTAGCGCTCGGCACAAGTGCGCCAGAGCTCGTCGTCAGCATAAAAGCAACTCTTATCGGAAATTCCAATATCGCCATAGCTAACGTTGTCGGCAGTAATATTTTTAATGTTCTATTCGTCTTGGGTTTATGTGCAATTGCCTCACCTTTGCTTGTGCGATCCCAACTCGTCAAACTTGATCTACCAATTATGGTTCTGGCATCCTTTTTATGTCTTGTTTTCGCCCTTGATGGAGCCCTTAGTTTTATAGAGGGAGCATTTTTCTGCACAATAATTGTTACCTATACATATCTTTTGATTAATAAAAGCCGGCACGAAAGCAAAAAAACAAAAGAAGAACTACTTTCGACTAAGAATCATACGGGGAGCCCAAAACCTCAAATATTAAAAAACATCCTTTCTCTTTCTTTTGGTCTCGCTATCATGCTGCTTGGTGGAGATTACTTTGTTGAAGGTGCTATTCAATTAGCTAAATACCTTGGATTTTCTGATACCATAATTGGCCTCACTGTTGTTGCGATAGGAACTTCTTTGCCAGAAGTCGTAGCTTCACTGATGGCTACAATTAAGGGCGAGCGAGACCTTGCCATTGGCAACGTTGTAGGTAGCAATATTTATAATATTTTTCTAATTCTTGGCTTAAGTTCAATGTTATCAAATGAAGGTCTAACTGTATCGCAGGAGCTAATTAACTTTGATATTCCCGTGATGATTGCCGCTTCCATCGCTTGTTTGCCTATTTTTGCAGGCTTAAAGATGAGACGTTGGGAGGGTCTGATGTTTTTTAGTGGCTTTGTTGTTTATACAACTTACTTAATTTTAAAATCAACTCATCACAGCATGTTTAACAACTACAATCAAGCACTTCAATACTTAATTGTTCCAACTTTTATCCTTGTTTTCCTTGCTATTTCATTCAACGTCGTACAAAAATACCGAAAAAAGCTTATTCAATTATCTTAAAAGATGTTTTTGATATTTTATGCTATTTCACGACGCTAATGATTTCTCTCGTGTTACTAGTCCAAATTTGCACTTGATTTGGAGTAGCCGTTCTCGGAGAAACTTGTGACGGAAATTCATATTGAAGCTTAATTTCAGTTACAAGGCGCTTTGCCTTTGATTTAATTTCGGTAGCATTCGTTTCATCAATAAAAAGTTTCGAACACTTCGCTTTACCATCTCCTACAACAATTGCCTCTGTACTCAGAACAGACAGCAAGGTTCCTTCAATGTCTTCGATACTAAACAGACAAGATATTTTTTCTTGCGCATCCGCTGGGCTATTCGAGTTTGCTTTGTATTTAAATGTAGCTTCAACGCCGTCTTGTGCGAATCTTGTTTCGGTAGATGAAAGATTAAAAGAGGGGACATGAATGTGATAGACAGCATTTTCGAATACAATGCGATGTCTGTTGCCACTAAAACTATTTATACTTGAGTAATAGAAGGTTCCAGTCTTAAATAACTGAAAAATTGGACTAAATAGCAACCAACTTGCGGTATCGGCAACTGCATTTACCTTGTCACCATCAACTTTTTTGAAGGGCTGTTTATCTAAAGTCAGATTTTCATTCTGATCTAATCGAACTGTCGCGCCGCGAAAGCTTCCTAATCTGAGTTGCGCCGTTACATTTGCTGTATTTTTATTTGCATCGAAATCGAGAGAATAAAATTCAAATATAGACTCTGGTTTAATATCTTTTGAGCTTACTGTCTCACTTGAACCGCAAGAAAGCGCAGAGAACATCGCTAATGTAGCAATAATTACAAATTTAATTTTAGTTTTCATAGTCAGGATCTTTCTTTGTTATGGATTGGGAGTTTTATAATAGGAGTCTCTCATTTGGTTTTGTGGAAAAGACTCTCGCCAGAAATTCTTAATAACTGAGCTTAAAGTCCGCGTCAAACGCTAAACAATTCGAGACGTTTTGAACCGGAGTTTTAAAAATAATTGCTTTGTATTCAAAGGGCTTACACCACTTTGCAGCCAAACAAAATGTATGGCGAAAAAATTCCCTAATTTACGCCAGCTTCAATCAATTTTGTCAAACTCTCTTCCCTGCTAGAGCCGTATACACTTGTCTTTTGAAAATTTTCAGTTTTAAAATTCGGCAAGTACACTGCATAAACTTTTCCGAGTATACCATCAGGAAGAAATGCGCTTTGGCTTATTAGAGTCACTTCTAAGTCTTGATCTACAAAATGCAAATTAATTTCATTTTCAAATGCAGTTCCTGCATGTTTTGCGCCTTTAAAAGGGAGAAAGCTTAAAGCAACAAAGCCCCTGTGGGTTTTGAATCCAATATAGTGGTTATCGATACTATTAGAATTATGTTTATTCCAAGTATGGCCTTTGTTATCAATAATTGCGACATTAACTCCGGATATTGGCAGACTACTTATATCAATAGCTTCTGGCTTTTCTTCTTTAAGACCTGCAATAAAGTGAACTATAACTTTTTTATCTTTTATATTTTGAACTTGCCAGATAACTGGTGCGAAGTTTTCGAGAGTAAATTCCGCTTTTTTTAGTAAGTTTTCAAATTTTATAAAGTCGCCTGTTTTTTTATCCTCAACTTCTGATGCGTATTCTTCTATAAGCACAGAAATAGAACCATCGGACTTTACCGTCCATCTATGGTGGATGTGGATCTCGCCAAAGTCGCCTCCACTGCCCCAATTGGATTCGAAGCCTGTATCTAAGTTGCTTTTATTTCCGGACCAAGTTGAAATACGATCAGGAGCTTCGAGAAGAATTTTGCCGCTCGAATCGAAGATGAAAATCTTAGCAGAGATATTTAGACGTTCAGCGAGCTCTTGAGGCGTTATGTTTTGATTTTTCTCAGTTGTTTCAGCAGCGAGAACAATTGAATTTACTGCTATTGATAACAGTGTGGTGTTAATAAAATTTCTCATTTCTAGATCCTTAACAAAAGTGGTGGAATATACATCAACTAATTTAACTTGATGTATGTCGCCTCAAAGGTTTTAGCTATCGAATAGCCCATCGCAGTTGTTCAGCTTCTGCACTTGGAAACGAGTCCTTTTCTTCAACAATAGAATTCAATTCAATTGAAGTAACTGGGTGCAGTATTTCTCGCCGCCTGCCCTCTAAGCGTATTATCCGCGCAATACCAAAAGCGTACATGCGCAAAGTACCTACATTTTCGTTGAACTCGCCTTTTTGAACCTTTTGCAGCAAGCGTAAAAAAACTTCTTGAACCATATCGTCTGCAAGCTGATTCGAAAAACTAGCCTTAAAATAGTTTAGGAGCCCCGGAGCTATTTCAGGAATAACTCTAGACCAATTGATTTGATACTCTTGATCACTCACACCGCTTTTCCTGACTTTTGGAAAACTACAAAATTTTGTCGGGGTATCTTGCGACTTAAGTTCAAAAAGGTTGCATTAATTTTAATCGATGTAATAATTTATTGTAATTCTTTCTAAAATTCAGACAGTCGGGAGATCTCATGTTTTTTAATCTTCCATTTTTATTGGTCTTTTTTAGCTTCTTTTTAACTTTAAGCTGCCAAATCTCGAAAAGTTCGCCTGCGCCGCAGGACTTGTCGGAAGACGTAAATAAACAACCCTACCCAAGCACAGAAAATTCAAGGCTAGTCAGTGAATTGTCGGAAGAAGAAAAAATAGAGTATAGTAAAATTAAAAGTCAATTAATTGGCAAGTGGGGCATTGAACCATGCATGCCGGTTAAACAGCCAGAAAATTCTGAAAATTCTTCCTCAAAATTTGCTTATCATTTTATGGATGAAAGTAGAGTTGGTCTTTATAGCTTTGCTTTTAATGACAGCTCTTGTCAGGAGTTGATTTTTGAGAAACTCATAGTGGAATATAAGTACAAAGTTCCCGGAGTGGCTCTCGGGAAAGATTTATTTGACGATAAAAAAACCTATTTTTCATACATGATAGATATGTTCCCAATTGAAAATACAGGCGCAGAAAGCATCTACACTTTATTTTACTTAATAGATGAAAACACACTT
>JAGOVF010000184.1 GCA_018060885.1 Oligoflexales bacterium
ATCCTATATAAGGGGCTTCAGGCGGCATTGAAGTGCCAGGCCAACCGTACACAGATATCTCTTGTGCTGAAATTTTAAAAGTAGATAGAAAGAAATAACACCCAAAAAGAAAAGTTCTGATAAATATATTTGTATGTTTTGCGATAAAATCCATTTCGTCAGTATAAAGTGAATTTTGCAATGAGACAAAGTCATTATGACATTGCAATAGTCGGAGCTGGTTTAAGCGGCCTATCGACGGCGTGGCACATCCAGAAGCAAAGCAACTATTCAGTTTGTTTAATTGATCCTAATCAATCAAGCCCATCACTTAACAATCCAGGGCTTGTCTTTGGCAGCTTTTTTGAAAATTATACAAGATTTACCCACACCTTTGGCAATGAAAAGGCTAAAGAAATACGAAAATACACAGAAATGGCCTTTCGCTATCTGGGGGACTTTTGTCAAAACTCAAAAATTGAATTTACTGAGGCTCTGCGGATAAGAGTTGCAGAAAGCTTACATGAAAAGCTCGAAATGAAGTTGGCCGTAAAGCAGCTGAAGCAAAATAATTTTGAAGTCGAATTGTTTAGTGAGGCAAATAGCAAAAAGAGAAAATTAAACGATTTCTTCCCGAACAGCGCTTTACAACTAGAATTGTTAGGTGGGGGCTATCTGCCCGGTGAAAACATTATTCACAAATTAAAGAGTTCGATAAAAGCAGATTTAATAACAGAGCGTGTAGTTGATTTTAAAGAAAAAAATGTTTGTTACATTAAACTCGAAAACGGAGATACCTTGTCTTCGACAATGGCTGTTTTTACTTGTGGAATGGGAATCGGGCATTTAGAAACAAGACTTTCAGATAGCCTTATTCCTTATTGTGATCAGTGGCACAGAGTAGAATTCCTCAACTCAGGTCAGCCTGTTGAAAAACCTTATTTGCTGACTTTTCAACATGGAAACATCTGGATCTTATTGTTAAATGATAGGGAAGGTCTTATAGGAGGGGCGCGATTTTTGCGGCCTTTGGCGGGAGTTGGAGAGAATAAATCGACCTTGAATGATAAACAAAGCAACTTTCTAGACGGGTTCTTTAAAAAAGCGCTGCCAATGTTATTAAATCCTAAAATAGATCCAGGCCAAGCTTGCATAGACATAAGGCCCTGCGACGAATTACCCATTATTGGACCCATGTTTGGTTCAGGTTGCACTTACGCGGCAACGGGCTATATGGGCATAGGACTCAGCCTCGGTTTTTTTGCTGGTAAAAATATTGCAGAGTTAATATTAAGAGGAGAATGTCGGGAACTACCCCGGTCTTTATGGCCTGAGCGCCTGAGATCTTTAAATGAACGGAGTTAGATACATTTGGGAAATGCTGATGTTATTTTTTCCTGCCCGCGTTGCAAAAAGTCGTTAAAGTATGACCTTCAAAACAAATACCGACCATTTTGTAGCGAAAGATGCCAACAAAGTGATCTTTATGGGTGGTCAGAAGCTGAATACAGAGTTGAGGCTTTGGAGCAAGACGACGAACTAAGCGAGTCGGAGCTTAGTTTTCTTCCGACAAAGGAAGAGAATGACTTATAAGTTTTCGTGTTTCGTTGTCGAAATAGAGTGACGAAAGTTCTGTTGAATCAATAATTTCAATCAAATCTACCAAATTGACATGTGGATTTTTGTTTAGACTAAGTGATCTTAGACTCTTCATCGTAGCCAGAGTGGCAATATTTTTTAGCTGATTATTTACTAACTCGATACAACATAAAGATTGAATGGAAGCAATACTAACAAGCGCGCTTTCTATTAATTTGGAATTTTTGATGGTCAGTTGAGAAAGGTTTCCGGAATAGAGTTTTAAACCCTGTCGGCCGCGTAGAATTCTCCAGTCTTTTAAGGCCAAATTGACTTCAATATTGTCTATGTGAAGAGACTTGAGTTTCTTTAAATTTATCAACTCTGCAAAATTAAAGCGCAACGATTTAAGGGATAAGGATTCTATTTGAGTCAAGAAATGAAGTCCTTCAACTTCTGCTTGGATAGATTCGCCTTGTAAGTCTAAGGTCCGTAGGTTGGCTGAAAATTTTAGCGGAGCGACGCTTGTTTTATTTGATACTTTCAGTATTAAACTTTGAAGTCTATTGCGCTTAGAAAAAAATATGCTGCAGTTCGATTCTGGAGAATCGAGAGCATTGTTAGGACTTGCGAAAAAGCTTCTATCGGAAAAAAAATTATAAATTTCCGGTGAGGCGTTTGTGCAAAAGTAGCCTTCAAAATCTGGTTCATTAAGCGTTGGAAAAGATGAAATTTTATCGTTAAAGTATGCTTCGATCGCATTTTCAATTACTTCTCCTGTTTTTATGTTCAATTGGCAGCTCGACCAATGTGGCAAGTCGGCTGGTCTATGTTTATTTCTAATTTCGATTGCGCTGTTATCACAAATTGATTTTGATGGCCGCTTAAAATCGGGAAAAATGATCGATGTTTGCTTTTCTTTTGGATTACGACCCAATAAGTTTTTTGAACTAGCTTGGCCAGACAATTCTGGTTTGCAGCTTAAATTGAATGCCAGCATCAAATTTAAAAAAATAAAAAATTTCATGGATTGGCCACTTAGATACTTTCTCTGCTTTAGTAAGCTTTCTATCGGAAACAGACCGACAATAAGGTCCATTTAAAATTGTTTGTTTTTTAAAAAATCCAAATTTTTATAAGAAAATAGCAGACTCAAAGAAAAAGAAAACAGTAACACTTCAACATTTCGATGCAAAACCACATTAAAAAATCTTAATTACATTTTGCTTGGGATACAATAGATCTAGGCGACTTTTTAAGGAGAGGGGGTAAAAAATTGAAATTCTATTTTTATTCAGCAATTTTAGTTTTAAACTCATGTCAGGCAAAACAAAATAATCTCTATGAAGCGAATTTGAAAAATCAAGCTAGTCATGAATATATTGATATTTCATCGCAGGGTCTCATAGACGTCAACAAAATTTACACCAAAGCTGACAGTGAGGTTTTTAACAATGTTGATGTAAAAATAAGCTCCGTAAGAATGCGAATCGATGGCCCACCAGATGTTTGTCTGATCTTTAAGGGTCCTCGCTTTTCTTTAGAGAGTACGCGCGGAGCGTTTGTGAGCACAATGCCTGATTCGCCGATTGTTTTGGGACTAGAAAATTGTTTTGTGACTGATAGACAGCAACTTCGACCGCTACTACAGTGGTATAAGGTTGAAGTAATTTCAAAGAATGCTCAGAACGAAGAAAAGAAGGACTTTTCATTGGTTAAGCTCGTTAAGGCCTCTAATGGCGACTATGTTGTGATGGGGATCCTATATAATCCAGAGGAAACATTTTTGGGCTATCTTAAAACAATTGAAAAAAGTGAGTTGGATAGATCTAATTTGGGATTTTTGATTGCGAAAAGAGTCTACGAAGTGCACGCGTGGAAAGCTGATGTCTTTAAGTTTCATAAATTTCAGGCGGTTTTTAACTGGAATGTTCTAACAACAAGTGGTTATGGCCCGCTTTTAACAGATTTCCAGAAAAGCGAACATGAGCCAAGCACCAGATTTAAATATTGCATGGAAAGTTCCGAGTCTGGTTATCATTTTGTAAATAAAGATCAAACAAACGCATGCTCTAATGTAAAATTCGAAACAATAGACAAGATGTATATTTATGAACTTAACTCAAATTATCATAGTTTTAACTCTGATAGCCTGCCAAAAGCCGAGTCAAATTAACAACGAGTGTGGCTCTGAGATCAAGGTAGAGCTGGATCCGGGTCGGATTAAAAAAACTGAAATTCAAAATGCTAAGTATTTTGGTGGTGTAATTTTTGCCGAATATTCGGATGATTTTAAAAATTCGTTACTTGCTTCCTATGATGGAGTTGATGATAAATTTGACGCCAAATATCGAAATATTTTTCAGGATAAATCTTGCACGGCAGCTTTTGAGCCTGTACAGATAGATTCTCATTCCATCGAATTTATTGTTTGGACAGCAAAGCATTGCCTCTTCTATCAAGGCATAAAAAACCTAAAAAGTTATATTTTTGTGGAAAACTCCTATGTCGAAGTTCCGATTAAGTTTGAACTCGTAGACAAAGCAAAGACAGCGAGGGAGTTGTTTAGAAACTCAAATGATTTTACGCTTCTTTACTATTTTGGCGACTTTCCGACTCACTGGCAGGCTCGCGAGCCTGATCGAGATTACTTAAATACTTCTGAAAATAACTATTTCAAGGCTTTCAAAAAAGACTTAATGCGAGAAGAAGTTGTATTTGGAAGGCAACTTTGCACCTTGCTCAATGATTCAGATGCGATGTTAGAATATCGGGGACACAAGATTTGTTATTTGTATCAAGATTTAAATGCTTACAATGCTGCAATATCGTTTGATTATTTTAATGAACACAGCAAAAAAAAATTGAAACAGAATTTTATTGAACAAATTGAAACTAGGAAAAATATTAAGAATTCTAGTTTCAAAATGAGTGAAACCCTTAAAAATTGGCGAAATTTAAAGCTTGCAAAAGTTTGGCATGAACATGGCATTAGACTAAATAGGATGTTTTATGGTCTTTTGATCTTTTGTAAAGACAACAACATGAAATCAGATTCCGTCTGTTTGGAATTAAACAAAAATCTTTTAAGTCTTAAAGAACAATTAATTTCTATCGACAAAATATTTTCGAGATTGTCTGGACAGAATAGAGTTTACCGTGAAAGAGAACTCACAGAATTGAATTCGATAACGGATCAGGGCATATTGATGGCTCAACAGCTGCAGCTTGCTAGTGAGATAGGCCAAACATGGAATAGTTTTTATGAAAATTTAATTTCTATAAATGATGAAAATTTGTGGTTTCATGCTAATTACCTTTTTAAAGGCAGTAGCACAAGAACGCTAAGCGGGTTTTTGACAGCGCCCTATGCGAGCCTTTTTGGTAAGGAGCCCATACTTTTTCGCCAATATGGATTTGTACATTTTCTAGCGGATCAAAATTTAAAAGTAAGGCCCGGCGATAGCGGTTCACATTTAAGCTACCTGGGAATTACACCGATCGCAGCGGTTTCTACTGTGGACGATGATGATGTCAGTGGTGGAGTAAGTAGAGTCGTTTTGCCTCAAAAACAATCAGAAGACAATTCGCAGCAAAATAATACAGCAAGCAATTCTGATCAAACAAATGTTGGAAATAAAACTTCAGAAAAAGAGCCAAAAATTAAGATTGAGAATTTACCCAATGAAAATATAGATAATTCTGACGATTTTACTT
>JAGOVF010000059.1 GCA_018060885.1 Oligoflexales bacterium
TTATGCCCTCGCCATGCGGATTCAACCAATAAAAATGCAGGTTTATTTTGCTCGATTTGCCGTTTCCATTTGCCTCGTGTTAAGTGAATTAGCTCAAATTCTGGATCCCACGAGGCAGTCGAAAATGTATCGAGTATACATGCCACTTTAATTTTTTTTGCTGAGTCTGTTTTGTAATATTCTGCTGTCGGAATTGTGATGTTGCCAATTAAGACTGATTTGCTAGTTTCAGCAGCGTGGCGATTTTGGGCTGCTTTTGATCCAATAGTAATGGATTGCTCAATCTCTGAAATGAATCCAACAATTTCTGTGTCTAATGGGTTTTTAAAATTACGCAGCTCATTTCTAAATTTTTTAAAATAAGACTTTGCCTGTTCTTTTACTTCTGGTGGAGTTACTCGTAAAAAAAGAAGTCTAAATAATAAAGTGAATGGAAAAGTGAAAAAATAGATCCATTTGAATGGAGTCGATCCAACAAGAGTTCCGATTAGTTTGAATGTATCAAGAAATTCTTTGCGAAAAGCGTAATCCTTTTTGTTTAATGATCTTAGACGATTTTCTAAACGCTCAATTTCAGCATACAGAATTTTTTTTGACGAAATGGGTTCAGGATTAGAACTGGGGAGGGTATCTGTCATGTCTTCTAGGTCTCGAATAAAAGCTTGATGATTCTACCATTTAGTGAGTAAATGAACTTCATAATTCCCGTATACTCTATTGAACGTTTATTGCCAAGCGATGAGTTATTAACTTCAAGCTTGCTGTAGCTTTTATTAGATTAAAAAGACTTGGCATTCAGCGAGGATTTACAATAAGCATAACCAGTTGACAGCACAAAACGCATATATGACTATACTAAAATTCTTAGAAAAAGGCATGAAAGATGCAATTCGAAAGCTTCACAGATATGGGATTTTCTAGTGATGTGGGTGCATCGAAAGAGGGTATAATAGACTTTATGTCGAAATCACAGATTCGAAAATTTTCTGATGTTAACATCAACCAAGCTTTGGCAGTCGCAAGGAGGTTAAACGAATTTTACGAGAGTGGCTTCGAGAAAAGTAATCAATCGCGCCATAGGCACGAACATTCTAAAGCTGATGATGTACTCGTCCTAAAGGCATTAAAAAAAATAAAGCCTTTGTATATTTTGTTACTATATACAATTAAATTGATAAGATTTTGCATTCAAGGAGCTCGCAATCATAAGAAAATTTACCTCAATGCTAAAAATCTTCGTTACAAAAAAATTTCTCAGCCAGAAGTAAAAAAGTTAACAGTAGCCTGCATTCTAGATGACGTGGCTCTTCTGAATTTTAAAGAAGAATTCCAATCTATAATTTTAAATGTTAAGAGTTGGAAAAATCAGCTACAGAGCAAAAATCCAGATTTTATTTTTTTTAGCACTTCTCAAGAAAGCAATTTCAATGACTTCTTTAAGCCCAAAAATAGAGAGGTGCTAGAAGATTTAGTGATATTTTGTAAACAAAATAAAATTCCACAGATTTTATGGGATAAAGAAGATTTTTCTGATTTCGGTGGTTTTTTAGAATTAGCAAAGTCAGTAGATTTTGTTTTTGCATCAGATCTAAGATGTGTCGAGTTATATAGTCAAAACTTGCATAGAAAAGAGATTTACCACCTCCCTTTTGCGGTGCAAAATAGAGTCCATAATCCGACAGTCAAGGCATTAAAGCCGATACCTAAACTAGCTTGCAAAGCTCCCAGCTTGGAAACTAGTAAATCTGAAAATTTAATGCAATTCGAAGATTGGGCGACTCCACTTTTTAACGTAGGTGCGATCGATATTTACAAATTAAATAATGCAGAAATTGTTAATTCAAATTTATTTGAAAATTCAAAAGACACACGTTCTATTAACAAAATGCTTGCAACTTTCAAAAAATATACCGCTTTTTTGAGCCATGGCAGTGAACAAGAAGGAGCGACCTTTCAGCGAAAAGCGATCGAGATTTTGGCGTGTGCGACTCCTGTAATTTATAGCTCTCACTCCTTTCTATCTCGCTATTTGAATGGAAACGAATGTTTAGTCGCCAATAGTCGCGAAGCATACGAAATGGGATTGCGTCTAATCCTTGATCAAGATTATCAAAATCGCATGGGGCACATTGCAAGCAGAAAAATACTTTCTGAACATACTTATTCACATCGTGTGCGTGAAATGGCAGAAAAAATTGGACTTAAGGATCGCATTGAAGTTCAATCGGATCTTGTCAGCGTTATTTGCGTGTCCAATAGGCCTAGTTATATAGACTGCGTACTAGAAAACTTTCGCAGCCAAATATATCCAAGCCTAGAGTTTATTTTTGTGATGAATTCAGACGATTTCATTGAATCCGAAGTTAATGAAAAATTTGAAGAACTTAAGAACATTAAAATACTCAGAAAGCCGCCAGAGGCAACTTTGGGAGAGTGCTTGAATGAAGCTAGAGCACATGTAAATGGCAAATTTTTTGCAAAATTTGATGACGATGACGAGTATGGGTCGCATTATATTATGGACACAATACTGGCGTTTAATTTTAGTGGCGCGGATATTGTCGGCAAAAAGGCTTATTATGCTTACGTCAAAGGTATGGATTGCACGGTTCTGAGATTTCCCGATCAAGAGTATCGCTACAGCCACATCGTGTCTGGTGCCTCTTTAGTTGTGAAAACTGAACACACTAAGGATATTCAATTTGCTAAAGTCCCGAAAGGTACTGACACAAACTTTTTAAACTCTTGTCGTGATCGGGGTTTGAGGATTTTTGCAAGCGATCGTTTTAATTTTCTAGTGAATCGAAGTGCATCAAAAGATCAGCACACATGGAAGATAGATGATCAAGAGTTTATTTCTTCAAGTAAAATTGTATCTGATGGAAAAAGGAAGGATCTGATCTTTTTTTAAAATTTTGGCAATTGCAATCAATTTACGTAATAACCGCAGTTTAGTCATGAATTCAAAGACGTTTTAATACTAAAATATACCCCATACCTAAAGCAATAGGGGTGCATGACTCAAGGCGGAAGTTGTCTTTCTCTTGTCCAATAAAATTTAATACGTCGCGATAGTCAAAACCAAGATGCGGTCCAAATCCAGGACTGTCTTTCGATCTAAAAATTGTGATTGATCGATTGAGCAGCAAATTTTTAAAATAGAGCCTCGGGCTTTGATTTTTAAAAAAATCTCCATATGGGTTGCGGCGTAAAGCATAGCGAGCCAGAAATTTCAAAAGACCGGGAAGACCTATCTCTACTGGAACTGAAATGATTAAAGTTCCACTTGGTTTCACATGAGCAAGAATATTTTGCAATGCGTTACTCAGGTTTCCTACGTGTTCCAAAGTTTCAAAACAAGTGACAAGCTCAAACTTTTCGACAGACTTACTTTTTGTCTCAGCTTTGGGGTCAAGATTGAGATCTGCGTTAAGATCAAATGGCAAGAATTGGGTATTTTTCAATGATCGAGCTTTAGCCAATTTTAGCAATTTGTTCGATCTATCATAACCTATTATATGACTTGGAGTATTTGAAACATGTGTAGCCAAGTATTCGGCAATAATAAAACCATTTGAGCAGCCAAAATCGGCCCAGCTCTTGATTTTGCGCTCGTAGATGATTTTATGCAAAATATTGATGATTTGTCGCAAACGCCTTTTGTGTAAAAGAGCGCTTAATCCACAACCACGGTAACTTGTTTCATGGACTATTTTTGGCTTTATAATGGCTTTATTCACGTTAATTTCCTGTTCATAAACAAATCAAGATATTGTAAATAACTATATGCAAAATACCTTCATAACTCAGCGCAAGATCTATATACTCCAAGCTCCAGTTCTAATAGCAATTATTATCACATTTATAAATGATCATTACTTAAAATATTCTTCTTTCTCCGGAACCTTGACCGGAAAGATTTCTGATTATTCTGGCATTTTCTTTTTTCCGTTTTTGATTTTGGATTTAATATTAACGGTAAAAAAACAGGATAGCTTTGTGAGTCGACGAAAGATATTTATAAGCCTTTTGGTCTTTAGTGGGTTTTGTTTTGTCCTACTTAAGACTAACGATGCATTTATACAGCTCTATGTTGAAATATTTTCTTTTTTGACCTACAGTACGATCAAAGTTACAAAAGATTTTAAAGATTTACAGGCTCTTTCAAGTTTGGTTTTTGCCTACATTTTCTTTCGAAGGGTGCATCGATGTTGATGTTTTTTCGTAGTTTGTTTTTTTTGTTTTTTTTAGCAGGTTTTGCCATAGAAGCTTTTTCTGAGAGTGCGGAGCCGTCGTCAAGCAACAATGGTGCTGACGCAGGTTCAAAGCAAGCGATTCATTTGTCTTTTGGACTGATTCAGCAAAGAAATGCGATCAACGATGCTTATTTTAAAGGCGAAGAATCTAAAGGGCAACGGATTGAGCTGAGCTGGTATTACCATTTAAATAAAATTTCTAAAGGTATTAAAGACAGTTTAGTCGTAGGCTTAGACTATATACAAATGGGTGTCGAAGAGGCTTACCAAGATACAGATCTGAAATATTCGCGGAATTTTAGCAGCATGAAGATTGGCTGGGATTTTCAAGGTACCGCCATATATGACATCAAATTCAGTATACAGCCAGGTACATTTATAAAATTAACCGATGAGCGTTATTTAAAAAGTAAGCTCGGGCGTAGAAAGTTTAAATTGGATGAAGACAGGGCTTTGTTAGGATTTTACTATGTTTTTGCAGTTGGTTACTCCTTCAATAATAAAATTGAGGCTGCGTTAGAATACACTGCAGATTGGAATACAGGCCGAAATTACGCTTTAGGAGTGAAGTATGCGTTATAAAGCCATCACGATTTTTAAATACGTTGCCTTTGCTTTTGCAATTTACACAACTCTTGCTACGAGTGTTTCTAAAAATGGCATAGCTCCAGGTCTTTATTCTGTGGAATCCGATTGTCCTGATGCAACTAGAAAGTCAGGACAAGTTACCATAAGCAGTGATCTCGCAGCTCAGGACGATGAAACTTTTATAGAGTTCGGACTCCCTAGAAATCCAAGTGGTCAGTTGGGTAATAATTCATCCTATTTCACAATCGAAGACGAAAACCGCAGCTGTAATTACTTAACCCAAGATGACATGGTTGGTATGTTTGTCTGTCGCAATAAGCTGACAAATGACATAGAATGTACAGTGCTATTTACGAAAATATAAATAGCGGCTGCTGTCTTTTTGAAAAATGTAGATGAGTTAGAAAAATTAAAACAGGTAAGGCACGATATGAAAATCTTCATCACCGGCGGCGCAGGTTTTATTGGCTCGGCTTTGATACGTCATTTGGCGAAAGTCCGACCAGACTATCATCTCATTAATATCGATAAGCTGACCTATGCTGGAAATCTCGAGTCTTTGGCAGATTTGCCGAAATCGGCGAAATACGACTTTGAAAAAGTCGATATCTGCGATCGAGTCGGTTTAGACCAGCTGTTTAAAAAGTACGAGCCTGATGGAGTGTTTCACCTCGCAGCCGAGTCGCATGTTGACAGATCGATCGATGGGCCGATGCAATTTATGCAAACAAATATTATCGGCACCTATCACTTATTGGAAGCTAGCCGCGCTTATTTAAAATCCAGCGGTGAGAAAAAACTAAGCACTTTTCGCTTTCAGCATATTTCGACAGATGAGGTTTTTGGCTCGCTGGGTGCAAGCGGATTTTTTACAGAAAATTCCATGTATCAGCCCAACTCACCCTACTCTGCTTCGAAAGCTTCTTCTGATCACTTAGTGCGCGCCTGGCATCATACTTATGGCTTGCCTGTTGTGACGACGAATTGTTCGAATAATTATGGTCCTTACCAATTCCCAGAGAAGCTCATTCCGCTGATGATTTTGAACGCTTTAGACGAAAAGCCGCTACCGGTGTATGGCAAAGGCGAAAATATAAGAGACTGGCTCTATGTCGACGACCATGCAGAAGCCTTGCTTGCGGTTTTTGAAAAAGGAAAAATCGGGGCAACATATAATATCGGCGGTCATAATGAAAAGACCAACTTGGAAGTTGTGCAGCAAGTCTGTCGACTCTTAGATGAGCTCAAACCGCTCAGCCAAGGGCGCAAGTATGAATCGTTAATAACTTATGTTAAAGACCGTCCTGGCCATGATTTGCGCTATGCAATCGATGCTTCCTTTATCAAAAAAGAACTCGACTGGCAGCCGCGTGAATCTTTTGAAACCGGGCTGCAAAAAACAGTGCTATGGTATTTAGAAAACGCGGCTACGTGGTGCCGTAGAATTCAAGATGGTAGTTATCAGCGTGAGAGGCTTGGGCAAATTTAGAACTTGGGGGATTAGTCGTGGCACGAAAAGGCATAATATTAGCGGGTGGCTCAGGAACAAGGCTCTATCCTTTAACGATTGCAATTTCAAAGCAGCTTTTGCCTATCTACGACAAGCCGATGATCTATTATCCGCTATCGACGCTGATGCTAGCAGGTATTCGCGATATTTTGATCATTAGTACCCCTAAAGATTTACCGATGTTTCGTGATCTTCTCGGAAATGGCGAACAATTTGGGGTGAAGTTTACTTACGCGCAGCAGCCGAAGCCAGAAGGCTTGGCGCAGGCGTTTATAATCGGCGAAGATTTTATCCAAAATGATCCGGTCTGCCTCATACTCGGCGACAATATTTTTTACGGCCAAGCACTTCCGCAAATGTTGCAAACAGCAAATGCGAATACAAGCCAGGCGACTGTTTTCGGATATTACGTCAAAGATCCACAGCGCTATGGCGTCGTCGAATTTGACAAAGAGATGCGAGTTTTGAGTGTTGAAGAAAAACCGCAAAAACCGCGGTCAAACTACGCGATCACCGGACTGTATTTTTTCGATAAACACGCAGCAGAAATTGCAAAAAAAGTAAAACCCTCACCACGTGGTGAGCTTGAAATTACTTCGGTGATTGATGAATATCTTAAGCGAGAGCAGCTCAAAGTCACGCTCATGGGGCGCGGCATGGCCTGGCTGGATACTGGAACGCACTCTTCAATGTTAGAGGCAACGAATTTTATTGAAACTATAGAAAATCGCCAAGGCTTGAAGATCAGCTGTCCGGAAGAGATTGCTTGGCGCTATAAATTCATCGATGACGCCAGACTGATAGAAAGCGCCAAGCTTTATGCGAAAAATGAGTACGGGCAATATTTGTTGAGTCTTATTGAAAATAAAGATCGCTAAGAGATCCTTCCCCTTCGCAAAGCTCAGGTTCAGGATGACACAGTCATCTTGAGCAACGCGAAAGATCCTTCACCTTCGGTTCAGGATGACACTCACTCGGTTCAGGATGACACATGCTTCGGTACAGGATGACCATTACTCAGTTTTTAAAGTGGCGCACTTGTGCGCAAATTCGCCGACCCAAGTCCAACCGGTCACGCCATTAGCATTGATACAGACCCAGCTTGTGTATCCAGCGCTGCTCGGCTGCGAGCCTGAATCGGTACATTTTAGAACCGCGTAGTTTCCGGAATTTGGATTTACCCATCCTAGCTCAGTGCTATTATGGTCTGGCGCAGATCTTATTCTCGTCTTAATTGAATAATAGAATATTTTCTTTTCTGCTGAGATATCAGGATTACTAGTTCCGCAGGCTGCAGCACCTGTTTCTGGCGTAGTTGGCGGATTTGTTGGTTCTCCAATTGTGCATTCTTCTTCAATTTCGGCAGCGGAGGCATCGATAGGTAATACGACACTTTCTTGCTTAGCCTTTTCGCCAAATTCAGCACACGAATATTCTTGTGTTGTCGGCTCTGGCTCGATTATTGGTGGTGAATCACCGCAAGCGAGAGCCTTTTCTTCCGCACTTGCACCTGGTGGAATTCTTTTGACTTCGCCATTTGAGCAGAAAGCAGCTACCGTTTGAGAGCACTCAAGCTGACTAGCAGCTCTGCCGCCGTCTGAACAGCTTACTCCGGTGCCATCGCCTCCCAGGCCTTGGCAGGCAGTCTCTTGGCTAGTGCCCCGTCTTTTTGTGCCGTCACTACATGCGAACTCACTTAAAGTATCGCCTTCGCCAGTTGGCAACTCATTTATCATAGGCTTTTTCGGTTTCGCACAATATAAGCCTGCAACGATGAAGAATACTAAATTTGCCAAAATTATTTTGCGACTATGCATTGCTAATCCTTGTTGTGGCTTGATTGTCTGCCAATTTAAGAAGTCCGATAAATAAACTCGCGTTCGGCAAACTTATCGGCAAGTTGGCGATAAAAATTTAGTAAATTCTAAAAATGCAAACATATCAGATAGATGATGTTTGACCTTCTTGGCCACCGAATGATAAAATCAGTCACATAACTTCATAATAGTTCTGCTTCAAAATTCGCTTTAATAGGGGTCGATGGAATGACTAAAAAAGAATGCCTGTATAACTGCGCTAATTTAGCTCTTGGGTCAATTTTCTCTTTAATCATGGCCAATATTAGCGGTTCTTCATTGCTTCTCGCGCAAAATGCTGAGGTATTTGATACCGAAGCTCAATCCATCAAAGGGCAAGAAGGTACTGAAGTCATGGTAATCGGAGCTGTCGGTGATTCTATAACTTCAGCTTTTAACGCAAAGTTTCCTTTAAACAATAAAGTTGTGAGCTGGTCGACCGGAACGAACACTGAACAGAGTCACAGCCATTACATGCGCCTCAAAAAATTATTTCCAAATAAAATATTAAAATCATACAACGAATCTTTTCCTGGAATTCAAGCCCACCAATTGCTGCCGCAAATTCAGAAACTAAATAAACAAAACCCTGATTATGTCGCGTTTACTATTGGTGCAAACGATGTGTGTCATACTCCGAAGGAGCAAGAATTTAATGTTGCGAGATTTACAGGCTATGTTGAACAATCGCTAGAAACCTTAATAAAAGCAAATCCAGATATCAAGATAGTCATGGGACTTATTCCAGATGTTATAAATTTAAGGAAAAAAGCGTTAGACCGACCTTATTGCCGTGCTATATGGAGTACTTTAGCTCCGTGTAAGACTGCATTACATCCAGATTTAACTGAGGCCGACTTGGAACTTTTTAGAGAAAAGTGGCTTATAGCGAATGATGCTCTTGTGGAAGTTGGAAATAAATTTCCAGCAAATGTTAAAGTTCCTCCCGCAAAAGAAGCAAACTACGAGTTCGACTTCGACCTCATCTCCCCGATTGATTGTTTCCATCCAAACACTGAAGGACAGAATATTTTATCGGAATTGACCTGGAAATATGGCTGGTATTAATTATTAAAGGCCATTAATTTCTAGTGTACGATGTCTATTGAACTTGAAACTCTTTATAATTCTAATGACGCATATAATCTAGATGCGCTCCTAGCAGGCGCTATGAGTAAGCCTAATTTACAGGCTTTGCGCAAGGCGCTCTTTTCTAAGCTAACGCAACAAAATTTAGATATTTATGCAAAAGCACTTGCAAACTTACCGCCCTTGAGAGCGGATCATATTATTTTTAATCGCGAGCAAGTTTGTTTTGCAGCGAAAAATCATCTCGTTAGTTCCGGTGAATTAGAAAGACTTCGTGCGGTTCTTTTGTCATTTTGCCCCTGGAAAAAAGGCCCATTTAATATTTTTGGCATTGAAATTGATGCAGAGTGGCGTTCTGATTTAAAATGGCAAAGGCTCTTGCCATATGTAGGTAGTCTTGAGGGCCAAGTAGTTGCCGATATAGGCTGTAACAACGCCTATTACATGTACCGCATGCTAGATTTGCAGCCAAAACTTGTTATGGGATTTGAGCCCTACGCCAAACATTGGTTTACTTTTCAATTGTTTCAAAAGCTAGCTCCGCAAAAACAGCTTACTTTGGAGCTATTTGGTGCGGAGCATCTTGATCATTTTGAGCAGTGTTTTGACTCGATTTTTTGTTTAGGTATTCTCTATCACCATACAGACCCAATTGGCCTGCTGCGTAAGATTTATCAGAGCCTGAAACCAGGCGGCCAGCTTTTTATCGATTGCCAAGGGATTCCTGGAGAAGGTAGCTACGCGTTATTTCCACAAAATCGCTATGCGCAGGCCCGAGCTATTTGGTTTTTGCCAACTCAGGAGTGTCTGTTAAATTGGTTACGCCGTAGTCAATTTCGTAACATCGAACTCATCTATAGCGGGGAACTTTCCACCGAAGAACAGCGTCGGACAACTTGGGCAGATGTCGATAGCCTCGAAGAGTTCTTGGATCCGAAGAACCCGCAGCTGACAGTGGAAGGCTATCCGCGGCCGCATCGTTTCTATTTAAAAGCTCTTAGATAACTGTCACTCTGACCCTGCGAAGGGGAAGAGCCTCTTTGGGTTTCCTCGCTGCGCTCGGAATGACGTGATCTTCTGTCCCGTCACTCAGAGCGAAGCGAAGAGCCCCGAGATTCCTCGCTGCACTCGGAATGACGCATAGCTCGGAATGACGCATAGCTCGGAATGACGCATAGCTCGGAATGACAGGAAAAGACTAAGATTGGATTTTCTAAAACCTCTGTGATAGCCTATTGACGTTATAAATGGAGTTCCTAAAAGCTAATATTGTTTTAGTTTTTTTGAGCCCGCCAAAATCGGTTTTCTGAGACAGATGAAATGTGTAGCCGCTTGTAACTATCAAGTCGCCCGCATTTATGCTTTCAGTTAAGCCACAAATTAAGGAGTTAGCATGTATACTGATCAGAGTTACAATCCCCGTTTGTCCTCTCGCACAAAATCCACTCGTAAACACACATTTGGTGCTTCTGCGGACTCTAGTCCGGATACGCGAATGACACCTAACACTTCAGGAAACAGCGTTATGCGTTCTAAGGTCTCAGACTATTTTGGTGAACTTACTTTCGATATGGGCCAAATGCGTGAACATTTGCCAAAAGAAGCTTATGAACAACTTATTAAAGTTCTTGATCGCAAAGAAAAACTCGTCCGCAACACTGCTGATGCTGTTGCTCTAGCTGTGAAAGATTGGGCAGTTAGTAAAGGAGCTACGCATTATTGCCATTGGTTCCAACCTATGCGCGGACTGACTGCTGAAAAACATGATGCTTTTATAGATATACGCAATACTTTTTATTCAGAAACTCTCGTGATGGAAAGATTTTCTGGGTCGCAGCTTATTCAGGGCGAGCCAGACGCATCAAGCTTCCCAAGTGGTGGTATGCGCTCAACTTTCGAAGCACGTGGCTATACGGCTTGGGATCCAACTTCGCCTATTTTTATCATGGATTCAGAGAATGCACGCACCTTGTGTATTCCGTCGGTATTTTTTGGTTATAACGGCTGGGCTCTTGATAACAAAACACACTTGCTGAGATCGATTGAAGTGTTGTCTAAATCTGCCACTCGTTTTTTTAAACTACTAGGTGATGTGGATTGCAAAAATGTTGAAACAACCTTAGGCGCAGAACAAGAATTTTTCTTAGTGGATCATGCTCATGCGAGTGCGCGTCCAGATTTAGTATTAACCGGTCGCACCTTATTAGGCGCAGCTTCAGCGCGCGGTCAACAGCTCGAAGATCACTACTTTGGCGCAATTCCAGAGCGTGTAAAGAAATTTATGGACGACCTTGAATATGAACTTTATAGACTTGGCGTTCCAATTAAGACGCGCCATAACGAAGTGGCTCCAGGCCAATTTGAAATGGCACCAATTTTTGAATTTGCTGGTATTGCTACTGACCACAATACTTTGACTATGGAGCTTTTACGCAAAGTCGCAAATCGCCATGGTTTTATGTGTCTTCTTCACGAGAAACCTTTTGCGCGAATAAATGGTAGTGGCAAGCATTGTAACTGGAGTTTATGTAATGACAAAGGTGAAAACCTTTTAGATCCGGGAAAAACTCCACACCAAAATCTTCGCTTTCTTGCGATGCTGTCCGTAGTCATGAAAGCCGTACATGCGCATTCAGACATTTTAAGAACTGCTATTGCTTCCCCTGGAAATGATTTGCGCTTAGGCGGCAATGAGGCACCTCCAGCTATCATGTCTATTTTCTTAGGCAGTCAATTAGATGGCATATTTGCTAGCGTGGAAAGAGGAGAAGCCGTAAAAGCAACCAAAGAAGAAATCATAAATCTCGGTGTTAGTCACATTCCTACTATTGCACGTGATTATTCTGATCGCAACAGAACAAGCCCCTTCGCTTTTACTGGTAATAAATTCGAATTTCGTGCGGTTGGTGGT
This sequence comes from Oligoflexales bacterium, assembly GCA_018060885.1. Classification (GTDB taxonomy): domain Bacteria; phylum Bdellovibrionota_B; class Oligoflexia; order Oligoflexales; family JAGOVF01; genus JAGOVF01. Next base: position 12,211 of record JAGOVF010000059.1, read on the forward strand.
TCCGCCAATGTTGCCGTTCCTGTATCTGTTTTAAACGCGGCAGTCTCAGAAGCATTCAACGAGGCATCGGATCGATTAGAGAAAAAATTAAGTTCTAAAGAACGTGATCCGGCGGTTTTAGAGCTTATTAAAGAAATGTATAGCGAAGCTAAAAATATTGTTTTTACGGGGAACAACTATTCTGAAGATTGGCATAAAGAAGCAGAAAGTAAAAAACTGCCTAATTTAAAGACAACTGCAGATGCTTTGCCAATGCTGCAATCTGAAAAGGCAACAAAGTTCTTGGTTGAATCGGGGGTATTTTCAAAAGAAGAGCTTGAATCTCGCTACCATGTTTTTGCGGAACGCTATTGCACAACAATGCAGCTGGAATTTACCGTCATGATGGAAATGGTGCGTGAGTATGCAATCCCGGCAATTGAAAAACAATTACTTCAATCTCGCGGAGTTTTGGCGCAAAGCACCAATAAGAATTTAGCGCAAACTTATGGCTTGCATGTTGATAAATTAGAAGACACTTTTGCCCAAATACTTACACATTTGAATAACCTTGAGACGCAGTTAAAACATTGTGATGAAGATATGGAACTCAACAAAAAAATGCGTTTTCTGGCCTACGAAGTTGCGAAGCTCGGCGAGAAACTTCGAAATGCCACGGATACTGCAGAGCTGATGGTAGCTGATGAATTATGGCCGCTACCTAAATACCGTGAAATGTTGTTTACTAATATCTTTTCATAACATGCAATTTTAGAAATAGTCCATATTGTGATCTAAAACAATATGGACTATTTTTTTCTAAATGCTTGCTTTAGCCGCATCGCGCCGCCATAATAAACCTAGTTTAATCGTTGTTTGGAGCTTGTTTATATGGAATGGAATTTCGATCCGGTTATATTTAATCTTGACCTGTCTTTTATAATACCAATTTTACAATTTTTTGGCTTCGGAGGTGATAGTTTTGTCTTATCTCCACGCTATTATTCTCTGATGTTTATTGGTGGTTTTTTTATCGGGCTTAAGTATTGCCATAGCTATTTAAGAGAAGCTGGCAAGACGGATGAAGAGGTAGAAGCAGGATTTTGGCGCCTCATCGTAGGCACCTTGGTCGGAGCACGTCTTGGCCACTGCTTGTTTTATGATCCTATTTTCTATCTGTCAAACCCTCAGGAAATTCTTTACATGTGGAACGGCGGCTTAGCTAGCCACGGCGGTTTTTTAGGAATTTTGATTGCGACATTTATGTATTTGAGGACAGTCGGCGGACTTTCTTTTTTATGGCTTGCCGATCTCGTGGCCGCTCCGGCTTTGTTGACAGGAAGTTTTATACGTATTGGTAATCTTTTAAATTCAGAAATTATCGGCCGTCCGACTGATGTGCCTTGGGCCTTTGTTTTTAAGCGCGTCGATGATGTACCGCGTCATCCATCGCAGTTGTATGAATCCGCCGGTTATTTTGTAATTGCTATGGCTTTGTTCTTTTTTAACAAAAATTACCGTGAGAAATGGCCTCTGGGTAGAGTTCTCGGCATTACTTTTGTATTTGGTTGGGCTTGGCGTATTTTTGTCGAATTTTTCAAGGAGAACCAGGAAGCATTTGAGCAAGGCTTGGTGCTCAATATGGGACAATTGCTTAGCGTACCTTTTATATTATTTGGGCTTTATTTGATCAGCGGAAAAATTCATCAGAATAGCTTTTTTAATTTTATGACGAAGCCGTTCCCGGTAAAAAATTCGGCTTCTGCGACGCTTAATAAATCTTCAACAGCTAAAAAAACCGCAACAACAGTGACGAAGCCAAAAAAGAAAAAGAAATAGTTTATTCGGAAACATGAATTCTCCCAGAAAGAAGTTCGGAATAGAACTTCGCCTGGGGGATTTTGTCGAGCGAGATTTTTATAATAACAAGAATGGGCGCGGCTAGCAGCATGCCGGTAATTCCCCAAATCATGCCCCAAAACATAAGGGCTATCAAAATAGCAATCGGATGCAGATCTAAGCTTTCGCCAAGAAACTTTGGCTCGAGTATATTTCCGATAAGAAATTGTATGAAGCTTGGTATACCTACTGCCATGGCTATGCGCCAAATTTCTGTGAACTGTAAAATCGCGATGGGTATAGGAAGAAGTATTGCAATGATGGACCCGATATTAGGAATAAAATTAAGTAAAAAAGCCAGAGCTCCAAACATTGGAGCCATATCTAGGCCAAGAAGTTCTAAGACTAACCAGGTCAATAGTCCTGTCGCCAATGAGGCGAATAATTTTGCTAATAAATAGATTCTAATTTTGTTGTTTATTTCGACAAATAAAGCGCTCTTTTGAAGATTTCCTGCCTGACTTCCTATCATGAATAAAACAAATAGAAAGACAATAAAGGCTTCGCCGGCAACTCCCATTAATGCATTGGCGGTTTTACTGATGTAATTGAAAATCGGCAGAATTCTTAGACTGTTGGTTAAATGCTCTTGTTGAGCTGAGTCAAAGGCATAGCCAAAGTCCTCTAATATGTAGGCGCTGGACGCGGTAATTTGTGTGACGCGCATTTTGTATTCATCAATGTTTTTTAGAATTGAGTTAATCGAACTCGTAATGAGCAGCGCAATAAGACCTAAAAGCAATGTGATTAAAAATGCTACAAATAAGACAGAAATCCACCGCGGTGTTTTAAATTCTTTAATAAAAAAATCAATAAGCGGATTCACCACTAACATGATAAATCCAGCTAAAATAAAAGGAATCAAGATAGATTTTGTATATACAAGAATTAGAGTTGCGCCGATTAAAATCGCTATGACATAATATATATTTTGGATCTTTTGCGAAAATGTATCTTGCATTTGAGAGCCTTTAATTTGAAATAGATTTACAAAAACTTTAGCTCTAAGGTTAATGGAAAATGATCGGAGCTTGCTATACTAAAATCAACAGTTCCGGTAAAGACAGATAGTTTTTTAATAAAAACTTGGTCGAGTGCTGATGTTTTCGATCTATGATCATTTTCAAGAGAGACGTATTCCATACCGGTATTTTCTAATTTAGACTTTACGGCATTAAAATACTTCGAAGTAAATGTATTAAAATCTCCAGCTATGATAACGGGACCAAAGTGTTCGGGAAGTTGTTCGAGTAAGTTCTCTAGCTCGACAACGGCTCTTTTCACTGTGCGAAACAGGGTTGCATGAATATTTACGACCATTAAAATTTCTTCACTGCCACTGAGGCGATGGTAACTTACAAGGGCAACTTTTGGTGTCTTGAGGATAGGCTCTGGATATTTGCAAATAATGCGTTTACTTTTTCCAAAAGTAGCGGATTTTGTCAAAGTCATCACTCCGTCGCGCAGTCCATCCGACCTTTGATAGGAGGCGGCGTGCAAGACCTCTACGCCATATCCATAATACAAACGTAGGGAGTGTTCCGAAAAAAGCGCCTCTTGAACTAAAAATAAGTCATGGGTATTCAATAGTCGCCGAAAATCATGTTGGAATCTATGGCCGCCGCTGCCTTTGAAAATATTCCAAACACAGATTTTAATAGATTGTGAATCGATGTTTGGTAAAGCGGCCGTGCCAAATTGCCAAATCGCAGATTCTTGTTCAACGGCTTTGACGCGCCACACTTTACTAAGATTTTCAATAACTGCTCTGTAAGAACGCTTTGGACGTTTGGGTTTTATAGGGAGCTTACTGGCAACCACTTATGAAATATTTCCTTTAACGCTGCAAATTGGCTCAAGTAGTGTAGATGGCTTAATTTATGCGTCTTATTTGATTGCATCAAGCGATGATTTTTTCTTTTCTGCTCCCAGCTCGATAGAACGTTGATAGGCAGCAAAAATCGCATTGGAAATGACAGTTCGAAAGCCACCCTTTTCTAATTGATAGAGAGCAGCAGCCGTGGTTCCGCCGGGAGAAGTGACTTGATTGCGCAATTCTACGAGGTGTTTAGAGGATGTTTCAGAATATAAAACGGCACCTTTTACGGTTTCTTTCACTAATTTTTCGCTGATGTGTCTTGGAAATCCCATATGCACGCCAGCCTCTGTCATCGCTTCCATAAACATAAAGACATAAGCCGGACCTGTTCCTATTAAGGCCGTTGCCATATCAAGATAGTCTTCATCTTCAACGCCAATTTCAGCGCCAAGAGCTGCGAGTATATATTGTGCCCGTTGTTTCTGTATGTCGCCAACTTCCTGCGTCGCGACCCAAACACTCATACCCGCGCCTATTTGCGCAGGAGTGTTGGGCATTGCGCGCACACATGCAGAACATGCAGTGTATTTTACTAAATTAGTAAGACTCACTCCTGCTTGAATGGAAATGATAAATGCCCCAGGCTTTAAATGGGTCTTTATTTCGGCGGCTACACTCTTAAAGCTTTGTGGCTTAGTTGTGAAAAGAACGATGTCGGCATCTTGTACTATTTGAGAGTTCGAGGTGTTTGTCTGAATTCTGTATAGATTTGAGAGATCTTTCAGCCGCGATGAACGTAGTCCGCTGACGCTGATCTGCTCCGGTTTGATACTTTTCGTATTTAACAGGCCTTTGATCATAGCCTCTGCCATGACCCCACCACCAACAAATGCTAGCTTTTGTTTTTGAAACACGCCGCCCACCTTTTATCTAATATTAGCTGTATTTTAACATATTTGGCGGTCGGAAATTGAAAGACCAAGCTCTGAATTATTTATAAGAAAAGGCTTTTTTAAAGTTTTGCCAAATCAAATCCGATAAGTGGAGGGATAGTTACAGCTTAAAAGGCAAAGACTTGTTAAGTGCAAAAATCCAAATGATTAAGGTTTTACTATGCCTGATTGTGCTACAGGGGTGTAACAATAGTGGGCAGAGTGTTCGCCAGATAAAAATTGGCGAGACCCTGCAACTTTTTCCTAGTGCATTTGAAAACAGCAAACAATCAGAAAATATTCTCATAACTTTTTTAAATAACGATAAAAAAATTGATTTTAATCTCGAAAGAGATTTCGAGATTGTCTTTCATGCAAATAGTTTTAAAGAAGCAGACTTAATTAAAAGCTTCGATGATTTAAAAAATGCCAAAGTAGTAACTCAATGCTCAGAAGAAATATTATCGTACTTACTTGAAGCTGGCCCGGAGAGTATTTTGTTTTGCAATTCAGCATTGGACTTAGAAAAATATTCCTCTTTTTCTCTTAGAAAGATCGGTTCAAAAAACTTCTCTAGTCGTGCAACAAATTTTATGACAAAATATAATCTTCCGTACGAATCTCTAAAAGCAATTATTATTAATTTTCAATAGGCTAAAACGTGAAATATTTTTTCTCAATTCTAAGAATACCCTTTATTTTTCTGAGCTTTTTGTTTCTTCTTGGTGGCTGTCAATGTGATGATAATAAAGGCGGCTTTGCGGGTGGGGAAAAAGAGGCGCAAAGTGACGGTGGTTCGAGTGGATCAGCTGGTACCGGTGGTGGTGATGGTGACAGTAAAGGCAATGTAAAAAGTAATGATGGTATGAGTCTTGAGTTTGACGCAGATGGTAATGACATAAAAGGTTCTTATGCTTGGGTCGCTACATTTGATCACAACGAAGTTTATAAAATTGACTTAGATCCGGCACAAAATTTTAAAACAAAAAAGTGGCGCTTGCCAAGTCCTGTTGGTGAAGAAAAATTCACAGTAAAAATAGGAGGAATGCGAACGTTCGTAAGTTCAAAAGGCCTTTTTGTAGGTAAGTCTCCGCCACCGCCACCCGGAGCTTATCCACAAGGTAAACAACGTTTTGGTGCTTTAGTCTATTTCATCAATGATAAAATTCCTCAGCCCGTGCTTATAGCTAACTTTACGGATGCTAAAGGCTTTTTAGAGACAGATGGTGAACCCACAAGAATTTGTTTAACTGCATTTACTATCGGTTCAGTGGATTATTTTGGCGGGGTATATGACACGTTAACTTCGCGAGTGTTTTTTCGAGCACCGTTGTCTTTGATCAATAGTCTAGACCCCAAAAAATTAGAAGATTCAGCATTTGAAAAGCAAAGCTATCCTTTAGGCGACGGTTGGGGTTATGGTTGTTTTACTGATATTAAGAACGGATACTTTTGGTCGGCCAATCATCCTAATCTTATTTCTCAAAGCGCGCAAAAAGGTGAAAATAGTCCTCAGGTTTATGGAGTAAATTTAGCGAATTTAACAGAAATAGATGTCTCGTTAACGCCGAATGCAATTGATCGCAAATCGAATACCTATGCTCTTTCAGGTGATCGCGAAGGAAATGTTTTAAATTATAAATCCAATGACAACCAAACATTTTATACGTTGGCGCACGACGATTATCACAATATCGTTTACGCTTCTTCTTATGATCAAGGAAGTATCTACTTATCTGAAGGCACAAATTGTAGAAATTTAAAACAATGCAATTTTATCAAATTTTCACTGGACGATATTAAGATTGGTCCTCTTAGCTCGACCAATGATGGCAGGATTGTTGGCGTGAAACGCAAAGGCACAGATTCTACGCATTCCGAAATTTATTTGATCGAGCCAAATGATCCGAAAAATATAAGTTCTGGGGTAAAAGCACAAAAAATCGCCTCTGTAATTGGTGATGCCTACATGTATTCAGATTTTACAGGCGCTTTTTTATATTACCCGACCATTGTAAGAAGTTTTAATCTTAAAGGTAAAGGTGAGTTTGATCCGAGTGTTGCTAGCGAGCTGCGTTTGAAGTGGCAAGGTGCGGGTGATGTGAAGGAGTGGCGCGGACTATTGTTGGCGGTGCGCTGCTTCGAACATAAAAAAGACGCTGGCGTTAATTTTGAAAATATTGCGACTGTTCCCGTCGCGGATGAATATATAAACATAACTGCAACAAGTTGTTCTACGCCTGGTTTTGATACCATTGAAATTAGAATTTCGGACGGCGGCAAATCCGAAGGCCGTAGTAAAGTAGAGAAGATTATCGTCAATGTAAAACAAAGTTAAAAACACGCCCTAGATTCAAAACAGTCATTTGACTCAAGACCCTTTGTTCTAACAGTATTGTTTATTAACTTTTACTTTTAGAACTTCGGATAACGCTTGAGTAAATGCATTGAACAGCTCGGCTTTTTTTTACTAGCATTTGTACTAATGCAAATGCTAGCAGTACTTCCAATCAGTTTTCAGTTTTTAATGGTCTTTATTATATCTTTGCTATGCTTTGTTTTTTTTCAACTTGGCCACCTTTCCCGCAAAGCTGCTTACCTAGCGATTTGTGGGGCGCTATATGGTTTCATAAATTCAAAACGATGGTTTAGTGGGATAGAAATAGTCACAGAACTTTCGATTGTTCTGTACTTGAAAGAGACAATACAAAGTGCAGCCCAGTTAATTCCTATGGATTTGCGTCCATGGTATCTCGGAATTCTTTTTGGCGACATGTCGTATTTAAGTGGTTCAATTAAAGACGCATTTAAATCTAGTGGTCTCTATCATCTTTTGGTTTTGAGTGGATCGCATATAACTGTTTTGTACCTGTTTATATGTGGATCGCTGACATATCCACTAAAGATTTTTTACGCATTGAAATGGTTAAGTGCAAAAAGGTTCTATTTTTTATCTCGCACAACCTTGCTATTTTCTATGGGAGTATTGTTCATATACTGCGCTATAACCGGATTTTTCCCTCCTACCCAACGGGCATTTATTATTTCTACCTTAACTTTGATTTTTAATTTGGTCGGATTAAAATTACCTCTCTATCAAAAAATTTGTATAGCTTTATTTTTTCAAATTTTATTTTTTCCATCGCTCTTTTTTAGTCTTTCGACTTTGATAAGTTGGAGTGTATATTTACTCATGCTCGCTATTTACAGTAGCGAAAATTTTTTTTCTGAGATGTACTTTCAAATATTAGTATTCGTATTTATGTGGGTGGTTTTTTCTCAATCAAATTTGATTTCACTGTTTTTAAATCCCATAGCGATGAGAATATTTCCATTTGTATTGATATCTGCATTGCTAGATTTTGTTTTGACAATTGTATTTGGAGTTTCGATTCTGTCTCAGATAATTGCTGAGATACAACGAACTTTTATTGGTTCTATAATAAATGTTGCAGAAATATCTAATAATGTAGGATATTTAAATGTCGCCGCTTTCTGGGATATTTGGATTATAACTGCCTCAGTCGGTATTATCTTCGCATCGGTGCTTAATTCCATAGCAAAGGTGTCGAAAAGAAAGCTAGCGAGTTCTTCTAGTGTGGCTTTTGGTGAAGGTTGAAAATATGAGCAGTCCTGTATGGAAAAACCAAAAAGTTTTAATTGTAGATGATTCTGAAAAAGTTTGTCAGGAGTTGCGAAGTCGCTTTGCTGAAATCGGTATGGAAGTATATGGGGTTGTTCATGACGGTGTTCAAGCTCTAGCCTTTTTAGAAAAAAATGAAGTCGATTTGGTTAGTTTAATGTCTCGAATCTAATTTAGGC